>PCTH01000028.1 GCA_002771475.1 Candidatus Omnitrophica bacterium CG22_combo_CG10-13_8_21_14_all_43_16
TCCGCTTTTTTCAGCTGCCTCCACGCATACGACTCCCAGGGAAATCCCGCTTATTATTCTGTTTCTTTTGGGAAAATTTCCCCTGTCAGGTATAGTAGCCATCGGAAATTCGCTGATTACAGCCCCTGATTCAGAAATCTTTTCAGCCAGCCTTATGTTCTCTTCCGGATAAATATTGGCAAGGCCTGAGCCCAGGATAGCTAAGGTCCTCCCTTTTGCCTTTAACGCGCCTTTATGGCTGGCAGAATCAATGCCTCTTGCCAGGCCTGAAACCACTGTTAGACCATGCGAAGCCAGTTCAAACCCCAGCTTTTCAGCTGTCTGCAGCCCATAAAAAGACGCCAGCCGCGAGCCTACTATCGCAATAGCCAGCTTGTCATCCGGCAAAATCCTGCCTTTTACATATAAAACTACGGGCGGATCATATATGGTCTTGAGGTTCTCAGGATAATCCTTGTCTAAAAAAGTAACGACCTTGACGCCATGCTTTTTTATTAAGCCTATTTCTTTTTTTAAATCAACTTCTTTAATCGCCTGCGGCACCCTGGCGCCTATAACAGGCCCGATTTCTTTTACCCTGCCAATCTCATCAGCGCCTGCTTTAAAAACTTTTTCAAACGACCCGAATTCGCTCAATAGCGCCCTGGTCCTGACGCTCCCGATATCTTCCACCATATTAAGCGCAACTAGTCTCTCAATATCATTCATATGATCACCCCTGCCACATAAGACACATAAGCAGGTAGTTTTCTTTCAAAAATTTTATATTTTTATTCTTTCAGAACACTGGATTGGCAAAAACTCTAACGGGCCTATTATGATAAGTTTTTAATTATTGCTTCAGAAACCTGCTCTATATTCAGATTATCAGTATCTATGCTGAAATCGGCTTTATTGTAATGCGGTTCTCTTTTTTTCAGGAGCTCCTCTATTTGTTTTTTTGGGTCAGGGACATTCAGAAGCGGACGGGTTTTCAGGTTTTTCGTCCTTTTAAGGATAGTTTCAGGAGATGCCTTGAGGCATATTATAATGCCGCTATTTTTCATATTCCTAAAATTTTCTTCATCTACTACTGCGCCTCCGCCTGCGGACATAATGACATCCTCGCGCTTGGCAGCCTCTTTTACCACCTCTTTTTCGACCTGCCTGAAATACGGTTCCCCTTTTTTATCAAATATATCCTTGATGGACATTTTTTCTCTTGCCTCTATCATGTCGTCTAATTCTATGAAATCTCTATCAAGCTTTGCAGCGAGTTTTTTCCCCGCAGCGCTTTTTCCAGTGCCCATGAACCCTACTAAAATTATATTTTTCATACCAGCCTCTATTCTGATAAACTATAACAGATAACCGCCCAATAGTCAAATCCCTTGTATTTGCTGAAACCATATGTTATACTTCTCATTTAAATGAAACTATTATCCGGCATAATCATAATATTAGCCCAGTTTATATTTTTAAATCCCGCTTACAGCGTTGATATTAAAGATAAAAGCAGTTTTCTTCTGGATATAAGGAATAAAGACAACTCTATATACCTGAACCGCCTTTCTGTTTCAAAAAATATCTCCAAATACGATATAAAAACATCTATTTTCGGGGAATTCCAGTGGCACTTCGGAACCTCTAAATGGGACAAAATAACATCAGGCATAGAGGCTAAGAAATATCTGTTAAAATACTTTTATTGCGGAGAATCCGTACATTTTATTTCCGGCCAGATGCTCGATTACATGACATTTGACCCTGGCAATATGTCTGTGGAAGCGACTACAAAATTAGGGCTTAACTTCCCTCTGACTAAAAAGCTTTCTTTCAAAATCCGGAATGAATATTCGTACAATCTGGAGAAAGGCGCCGCAGGCCTCAATGAAGTGTTTATAGATATCCCTTATGAGTTCAATGAAAATTTGGATTTTGCTATCGGCTGGCGCCACACTGACAGGATTCACGCATTTGATTCAGACTACGCCACTACTTCTATTATCCTACATTTTTAATCCGGCTATATAACCTTTATAATTCCTGCTTATCTCCGCAATGCTGTCCCCGCCGAATTTTTCTAAAAACGCTCTGGCTATTACAAAAGCCGCCACAGCTTCCCCTACCACTCCTGCTGCGGGCACAACGCAGAAATCAGAGCGCTCCGTGGAAGCCTTTGCTTGTTTTTTTGTATCAATATCTATGGTATTCAGGCTGTCCATTAATGTGCTTATAGGTTTCATATAACCGCGCAATATTATATCTTCGCCATTAGACATGCCGCCTTCTATGCCTCCGGCATTATTGGTTTTTCTGTAGATGCCTTTTCCCCTGGAATAAAAAATCTCGTCATGTACCTTTGAGCCTGGTTTTCCGGCGCACTCAATAGCATCGCCTATCTCAACTGCCTTGACAGCCGGTATAGCCATGATAGCTTCCGCGAAGCCGGCGTCTAAACGCCTGTCACAATGCGCGCAGCTGCCTAAGCCAGGAGGCACTCCTTTAATCGTCACTTCAAAAATTCCCCCCATTGTATCTTTTGATTTTATAGCTTCGTCTATTTTTTCTTTAATAGCCGTTTCATCTTTAGCCCCGCCTATCATAAGTACGCGGCTTAAGATATTAATTTTAAATTCGCCTAACAAAATCTTGCATATCGCGCCGATACCCACCCTCACAGCTGTCTCCCTCGCCGAAGCCCTCTCAAGCACGCATCTGGCGTCATTAAAACCGTATTTAAGAATTCCCGCCATATCAGCATGCCCCGGCCTTGGATTTTTGACAGCCGGCAATTTATCTATGCTGGAATCTTTATTTTCTATCAGGATAGCTATGGGACTTCCTATTGTTACGCCTCTCATGAGGCCTGAAAGTATTTTAGCCCGGTCGGTCTCTATCTGCATCCTTTGGCCTCGTCCGTAACCCTCCTGCCTTCTTTTAAGGTCTTTATCTATGTCGCTTGCGTTTATTTTTAATCCAGCAGGCATGCCTTCCAATATGCCCGTCAGCGCCTCTCCATGCGATTCCCCTGCAGTCAAAAATCTCAACATCTTGGCCTCCTTATGAATTCAACAATAAACTTAAAATTTTATGCCCCCAGATCATAGCCACGAAACCGGCTAAAGAAATATACGGGCCATAAGGTATTATATCCTCTTTTTTTACAAATTTCACATAAATTCCGATAGGCGCTCCGAAAAAAGGGGCTAAAAAGAAAATAAGTACCGCCATTTTCCAGCCTAAAAACGCGCCAAGCATTGCCATGAGCTTCACGTCTCCCCCGCCCATGCTGTCTTTTTTAAATGCGAGCTTGCCCAGGACACCAGTAAGATATATCAAGCCGCCGCCTGCTATAGCCCCTAATATAGAATTTAAAAGGCCTATTTGCCAGGTAAAAGCGCCCTGCAATCCTGGAAAAATTGCGCTCAGGATAATCCCGATAAATATACCGACAAGGCTGATGCTATCCGGTATCAACTGAAATTCCAGGTCTATAAACGCAATGACTATAAGGCCGGATACCAACAAACTGTAAATCCAGAATATATCGTTAAATTTAAAATTCGCGAATAAAATCAGAAAACTTGCGGCGGTTATCAGTTCTACAAAAAAATACCGCGGGGAAAACTTAGCCTTACAATGCCTGCATTTACCCCTAAGCAAAACATAACTGATTAATGGTATATTGTCATACCACTGTATAGGTTTTTTGCATGAAACGCATCTCGAACCCGGGAACACCAATGATTCGCTCCTGGGCATCCTGTATATGCACACATTCAGGAAACTTCCGATTATTAAACCAAATATAAAAACCAGCAAATTTACCATATTTTATCTTTACCCTTGATACACTTACGAAGTGTAATAAATATTGCGCTTCGTAAGTGTCTATGGTTTAAAGTTATTGTTTAATAGCGGCGTTTAATGCCTTTCTCATGACCTCTACCACTTGTATCGGAATATTATCTCTTCCTGTCCACTTGCTCAGGGACAACACACCCTGATAAAGCAACATACCTAATCCATTTGAATAACTAGCGCCGGCAGCCTTTGCTAAAGATAATAATTTAGTTTCAGCAGGATTATATATAAGATCGTAAACAAATAAATCTTTACGGATCATCTTTTTATCAATCAAGCAGGGGTCGCTTTCCTTCAACCCGATTGGCGTAGCGTTAATAAGCGCGTCTTTGGAAAGGATATTTAATTCTTCTACGCTATTTGCGATTTTAACCGGCAGATTACTGAATAGTTCTTTCAGCATACTGGCAACGCCTGACGCTTTATCTTTATCTATATCAAAGATGCATATTTCCTGCGCACCTTTATTCGCCAGCTCATAACTAACTGCCCTGCTAGCACCTCCAGCTCCTAATATCGCGATCTTTTTGCCTCTGGGATCAAAGCCCAATACTTTTAAGTGCCTTGAAAACCCGTTTATATCAGTATTAAAACCTTTCCATGCTTTGCCCTGTCTGACTAAAGTATTGACTGCTTTTATCTGACGCAAATAAAAAGATTCTTGATCCAGCTGTATAAAATCCAGCACCTTTTCCTTGTGAGGAATCGTGACGTTTAATCCTTTTATACAAGAGTCTATGTCAGCGAAGAAATCCCCTAACCCTTCCGGCTTTATCTCAAAAGTTCGGTATTCCGCGTCGATGCCGAGCGCCTTAAAGGCGGCATTGTGCATCGCGGGCGATAAACTATGTTTTATAGGCCAGCCGATTACACCGTATATATTCATTATTTATAATTTTAATTTTGCGGGGCCGGATTTTGCCTTGCGCGAACGGGTAAAGATCAGTTTATTGACCGCGTTCACATACGCCTTTGCGCTGGCTTCTATGATATCAGTAGAAGTGCCCCTGCCTAAGACTTCGTCTTTATCTGATCTTATCCTGACCGTAACCTCTCCCAGCGCGTCTTTTCCTCCGGTAATTGATTTCAGGGAATAATCCAGGAGCTTGCACTTCAAGCCTGTTATGGCGTCTATGGCTTTATAGCACGCGTCTACCGGGCCGTCTCCGGAAGAAGTCTTCTTAAACACCTTCGCGCCTTTTTTAAGTCCTATTGCAGCCTTTGGGATAATTTTATTTCCGCTCGTTATATTTAAATCTTCAAGGAGAAAGGTTTCAGGGATAGAGACTATACCATCCTCCACTATCGATAAGAGATCCTCGTTAAAGATCTCTTTTTTCTTATCCGCGAGAGATTTAAACTTCTCGAACGCCTTTAATAATTCGCTTTCATCCAGCTCAAAACCAAGCTTTTTCAATCTCTCGTTAAACGCATGCCTGCCTGAATGTTTTCCCAGCACAAGTCTTGTAGCGCCGAACCCTACATCCTGCGGTTTTATGATTTCGTAAGTAGTGCTCTTTTTCAGCATTCCGTCCTGATGAATACCTGATTCGTGGCTAAAGGCGTTCCTGCCCACTATTGCCTTATTCGGCTGGACAACTATTCCGGTAAGTTTGCTGACCAGGCGGCTTGTTTTATAAATTTCTTTCTTGTTTATCGAGGTCGTGATGCCGAATATATCTTTGCGAGTATCAATGGCCATGACTATTTCTTCAAGAGACGCATTTCCAGCCCTTTCTCCGATGCCGTTAATAGTGCATTCCACCTGTTCTGCCCCGTTTTCTACAGCTGAAAGAGAATTGCTTACGCCCAGGCCCAAATCATTGTGGCAATGCACGCTGATAATGGCTTTATCTACATTAGGGACCCTTGTTTTTATTTCCTTTATCAGAGAGCCGAACTCCGCAGGCATTGCGTAGCCCACAGTATCCGGGATGTTAACGGTCTTTGCCCCTGCTCTTATGACAGACTCCACTACCCTGCATAAAAAATCCCTGTCTGAACGCGAGGCGTCTTCAGGGGAAAATTCCACATCATCGCAAAAGTTGCGGGCATACCCGACTGCCCAGGTTGCGAGCTTCAGTATCTCTGATTCGGCTTTTTTCAGCTTATACTGCATGTGAATTTTTGATGTAGCCAAAAAAACATGTATCCTCGGGCACTTCGCAGGCTTCACAGCCTTTGCGCATGCATCGATATCGGATTTTATAGACCTGGCCAAACCACAGACAGTAACGCCTTTTACTGCGCCGGCCACCTTTTGCACGGCGTTGAAATCGCCTTTTGAGGCAATGGGAAAACCAGCCTCAATCACATCAACGCCCAGCCTGGCGAGCTGCCTGGCTATTTCTATCTTGGCGTTCACGTCCAGGCTTGCGCCCGGCGACTGCTCGCCGTCTCTCAAAGTTGTGTCAAAAATTATTATTCGTTTCATAAGTATTTAACCGCTCCAACCGCGTAGGAGGCCTTCGGCCACCTACGCGGTTAGTTCTGCGTTTATTTTTTCATCCAAGGCATCATTTCTCTCAGCGACTTACCCACTGCCTCGATCTGATGCTCATCGCCTTCTTTTAACAGCTTATTAAAATTCGGCCTGCCCGCCTCATTTTCTTTTATCCACTCTCTGGCAAACTTGCCTCTCTGGATTTCATTTAAAATCTTCTTCATCTCTTTCCTGGTTCTTTGTGTAATAACCCTTTTGCCGCGCGACAGATCGCCGTAACAGGCGGTATTGGAAACTCTTCTTCTCATTCCGGAAATCCCTGTCTCCTGGATAAGGTCTGTTATAAGCTTTAACTCGTGCAGCACTTCAAAATACGCTATCTCAGGCTGATAACCAGCTTCTATCAGGGTGTCAAAACCCGCTTTTATCAATTCGCTCGCGCCGCCGCATAAAACAGCCTGCTCACCGAAAAGATCTGTTTCTGTTTCTTCTTTAAAGGTCGTCTCGATCACGCCTGCCTTTGCCGCGCCTAATCCTTTGGCGTAAGCTAAAGCGAGTTTCATGGCATTGCCTGTCGCGTCCTGGTATATAGCGACTAAAGAAGGCACGCCTTTTCCTTCCACATACATTTTTCTAACGAGAGCTCCGGGCCCCTTCGGCGCTACCATAAACACATCCACGTTCTTGGAAGGCTTTATCTGTTTAAAATGAATATTGAATCCATGAGAAAAACATAATGCCTTGCCTTTTTTAAGATTCGGCTTTATGGCCTCTTTGTAAACCTTTGCCTGCACATGGTCCTGGGTGAGTATCTGTATTATGTCCCCGAGTTTTGCAGCCTCTGTGACCGATACAGGTTTAAATCCGTCCTCTACCGCAAGTTTATAATTTTCTGTCCCTTCTAACTCGCTCACTACCACATCCACTCCGCTGTCCCTTAAATTCAACGCCTGGCCCCTGCCTTGAATCCCGTATCCTATGATAGCCACCTTTTTACCGTTAAGAACGCTTAAATCAGCATCCTTGTCATAATAGATCTTTAACATTTGAAGCTCCTTTCCTTTTTTTATTCTTTAGATATTGCTATGCGGCCGCTTCTGACCAGTTCCTTGATCCCGAACTGTTTCAATCCTTCCAGGAGGGCTTTGATCTCATCCTGATCACCCATCATTTCAATGATAGCTGTATCGCTTCCGCGCTGGACCGCCTTTGCGCCGATTTTGTTCAGCACACTATCCAGCCTGGTTTTATCTTTTGAGGAATAACCTATCTTTGCCAGAATAAGCTCTCTTTCAACATGGCCTTTCTTTGTAAAATCCGTAACGCTGATAATATCTATGAGCTTATTGAGCTGTTTTTTTATCTGCTCCAGGATTTTCTCGTCTTCGGCTTCCACCACCATTGTCAGATAGGAAATAGTCGGGTCCAGGGTCTCGGATACTGCCAGGGACGCTATATTATAGCCGCGCGCGCTGAATAACCCGGATATCCTGGCCAGCACGCCGAATTTATTTTCAACCAATACCGATATAGTATGTCTCATTATGCAAGCCCCTCTATCATGCGGTTTAACGCCTCTCCCGCGGGAACCATCGGAAACACGTTTTCCTCTTCCTCCACCTTGAAATCAATCAGCACGACATTGTCTGTAGAGATCGCTTTTTCAATTGCCTTCGGCACATCTTCTCTTTTTGTAACCCGGATCCCGACAGCCCCGTAACTTTCGGCAAGCTTCACGAAATCAGGATTAGTCATGGTGGTATAGGCGTATCTTTTTTTATAAAATAATTCCTGCCACTGCCTGACCATTCCCAGATAGCCGTTATTGAGTATCGCAACCTTCACGTTAATCTTGTTCGCGACGCATGTGCCCAGTTCCTGTATATTCATCTGTATGGACCCGTCCCCTGCTATATCAAAAACTGTTTTATCAGGCAAACCTACTTTTGCGCCCATCGCAGCCGGAAAACCAAATCCCATGGTGCCTAAGCCGCCTGACGAAATAAATGTGCGCGGATAATCATATTTATACCACTGCGCAGCCCACATTTGATTCTGGCCCACCTCTGTGGTTATAATAGCCTTGCCCTTTGTAGCCTCGTAAATCTGCTCTACGACATACTGCGGCTTTATTATATCTTTTTTATCATGATACTTAAGGGGGCACTTTTTCTTCCAGCCCTCGATTGTCTTAAGCCATTCTGAAGTATCTGGAATTTTATCCATATCCTCTATCAACTGCCCTAAAATATTTTTCGCATCCCCTACAATCGGGATATCAACTCTCACGTTTTTACTGATAGATGTCGGGTCTATATCAATATGTATAACCTTGGCGTAAGGCGCGAATTTATCAAGCCTGCCGGTAACCCTGTCGTCAAACCTGGCGCCCACTGCGAGTATTAAATCCGCTTCCATGATCGCGTGATTGGCGTAAGCTGTGCCGTGCATGCCAAGCATGCCCAGAGAAAGTTTATGCGTGGCAGGAAAACATCCTATACCCATCAATGTCCAGGTGATAGGCGCGTTCAGTTTTTCCGTCAATTTCTTCAATTCATGATGAGCGCCTGATGTGATAATCCCCCCGCCGGCGTAGATAAGCGGTTTTTTGGAAGCGCTTATCAGCCTGGCTGCTTTTTTAATCTGCCCGGGATGACCGAACGACGTCGGCTTATAACTTCTGATATCAACTTCCTCGGGCCATATAAATTCTGCTTCCTGCTGCTGGATATCAGATGGTATGTCAATTAAAACCGGGCCCGGCCTTCCGCTCGCAGCGATATAAAACGCCTCGCGGATAGTCTTCGCCAGTTCTTTCACGTCTTTGACCAGATAATTATGTTTTGTTATAGACCTCGTAACCCCCGTAATATCCGCTTCCTGAAACGCATCATTTCCTATCAAAAAACTTTTGACCTGGCCTGTAATAGCCACCATCGGGATTGAATCCATGTATGCATTAGCAATGCCTGTGGTAAGATTAGTAGCGCCAGGCCCGGAAGTCGCCAGGCACACTCCGACCTTTCCTGTTGCCCGGCTATATCCGTCTGCTGCATGCGCTGCTCCCTGCTCATGCCTGGTTAATATAAATTTTATATCAGCGTCATATAAGACATCAAATATGGGCAGCACCTGGCCTCCAGGATAGCCGAATATTACTTCAACGCCTTCCTTTTTTAACGCTTCTATTAATATTTTTGCGCCGTTCATTTTCATATTTTTACATTAGGTCCGCCTGTAAGGCGGACAATAGTTATTCTAGCACCGCTCCCTTGCTTGGAGAAGACACCATGCGGCTATATCTCGAAAGCCAGCCGCTTGTGACTCTCGGTTTAGGCGCCTTCCATCTTTTAAGGCGTTTCGCTATTTCGGCGCCTGTCAAATCCACGTCTATGCGCCTATTGTGTATATCTATTGTAATCTCATCGTTATCCCTGACCACTGCTATAGGCCCGCCTTTACTGGCTTCGGGAGAAACATGACCTATGCACGGGCCACGCGTCCCGCCTGAAAATCTTCCGTCTGTGATAAGCGCCACGTCATTGGCAAGGCCCATCCCGACTATAGCCGAGGTAGGAGAAAGCATCTCTCTCATGCCGGGCCCGCCGCTAGGACCTTCATACCTGATCACAACCACGTCGCCTTTTTTAATCCTGCCGCTCAGTATAGCGTTCATTGACTCTTCTTCAGAATCAAATACCTTCGCCTTGCCTTTAAAAAGCATCGCCTCTTCGCTCACCGCGCCCTGTTTCACGACGCATCCTTCAGGCGCGATATTACCTTTTAATACAGCGATCCCTCCTTCTATATTATAAGGATTATCCAGAGGCCTTATAACTTCTTCATCGCTAACCTTGCTGAGCCTCGCGATCTCTTTTATAGATAATCCGCTTACGGTGGGATTGTCATTTAATTTATCCGCCAGCCTGTTCAGAACACCAGGTATGCCGCCGCTGGATTCTAAATCCTCAAGGAAGTATTCCCCCCCGGGCCTCAGGTCAGATATCTTAGGTGTAGCCTTGCTTATTTTATCAAATATTTCAAGCGGCAGCGAAACCCCTGCCTCTTTGGCTATTGCCGTGAGATGTAAAACCGTATTTGTGGACCCGCCCAGAGCCATATCCACTGTTATCGCGTTCAAGAACGCCTTTTTATTCATAATAGAACGCGGCTTCACATTTTTCGCAACAAGCTCATTAATCCTTCTGCCGCTCTCAAAAGCTATCCTCATCTTTTTGCTGGATACTGCCAAAGATGTTGCGCATCCCACTAAGGACATGCCCATTGTCTCTGTAATGCAGCTCATCGTATTGGCTGTAAAAAGCCCCTGGCATGAGCCAGGACCGGGACACGCGTTCATCTCAAGTGAATCCATTTCTTCCCTTGAAATCTCGCCCTTTTTGAATTTTCCCACAGCCTCAAACGTATCTCTTACAAGGTCCAGGCGCCTTCCTTTATAATTGCCTGTCAGCATAGGGCCGGCTGTGACAATAATAGCGGGTATATTCATTCTTGCGGCCGCCATGAGCATGCCCGGAGTAATCTTATCGCAATTTGTTAAAAGCACAAGACCGTCAAGCGAATACGCTCCCGCGATCGTCTCAACCATGTCAGCTATCAGTTCCCTGGAGGCAAGGGAATATCTCATGCCTGAGTGGCCCATCGCAATTCCGTCGCATATGCCCGGAATACCAAAGACAAAAGGCTTTCCTCCGCCTGCGTAAACCCCGTTTTCAATAGATCTCTCCAGCGTACGCATATGCATGTGGCCGGGTATCAGGTCCGTAAAGCTGGACGCAATACCTATAAAAGGCTTTTTCATGTCGCTATGGCACGCGCCTGTGGCGTACAAAAGCGCCCTGTTGCCTGCCTTGGAAATACCTTTTTTAATGATGTCGCTTTTCATAATATCCTCTGGCTTCAAGCCTTTAACTACTTTATTTCTATCTTTGCGTTCTTTTTCAAATCCTCTACGGTTTTATTGACCTGGTCTCTTTTGTTTTTATTCATTAAAAAATTCTCTATATCTTTAGAGACTTCTTCGTATGTCAATGTATGCGCGGCTTTTTTATCTATCGTCTTTAGTATATGATAACCAAACTGGGTTTCAACCACAGGGCTGATCTGGTCTTTTTCAAGGCCGAATGCGGCGTCTTCGAAAGGCTTTACCATTTCGCCTTTTCTGAAATAACCCAGGTCTCCGCCATTTTGAGCTGAACCGTCTTCGGAGTTTTCTTTAGCGAGCTTCGCAAAATCCTCGCCTGACATAAGCCTGACCCTTAACGCGTCTATTTTTTCCTTTGCCTTTTGTTTTTCTTCCGGGGTGGCTTTTTCTCCTGCCTTTATCAGTATATGGCTGGCCCTTACTTCATCAGGGACGTTCAATTTATCTTTATTGGTTTCATATTCCTGCTTTTTCTGGCCTTCTGTCACCGGGCTCATTTTCGCAAAGACATTCTTTTCCAGATAGGCATTTATATAAATGCCTTTTTTGATGTCTTCCTTCAGGGACTTCATGTCTATGCCCCTTTCCTTTAAGACCTTCTGAAACTCCTCTTCGGAATTAAATCCTTTTTTGATATTTTCCAGCTGGGTATCGACTTCTTTATCCAGGTTCCCGAGGCCGGCTTTCTGGCTCGCCTGGTACAACAGTTCCGCTGACACAAGCTCATTGAGTATGTCTTTTTTCAAAGCATCCTTTTCTTCTTCTTTTACTGTTACGCCGAACATTTTCTGGTTTTCTATGAAATTATTGACAGCCGTATCCAGCGTTGCCGCCTTGATTCCGGCCCCGTTAACCTTTGCCGCAAACACATCTTTTTGGGAAGCCGCATTTGAGCTGACTACGCAAAATAATACTAAAACCGCAACCGCTAGCGCCGCAAACCAAGTATTTTTGATACACATGACATCTCCTTTTTTCTATGGCCGGTTTGAAGTCTATAGCCATTAGTTTTTTATTATCTCATTTTAACAAATAAAATTCAATAACTAAATTATCTCGAAATATCCACTATCTTATATTTCAAAGCGCCCGCAGGCACCTTTATATTGACTATGTCCCCGACCTTACAGCCTAAAAGCGCCTTGCCCACAGGCGAGGAGAGAGAAATCCTGCCTGCGGCGTAGTCAGCCTCGTCCTCTGTCACGAGCATATAATCCATTTCCTCTTTTGAATCTATATCCACTAATTTTAATTTGGCTCCAATATACGCCTTATCCGAGGCTATGTTTTCATTATCCAGGATCCTGGCCGTAAGAATCTTCTCTTCGAGCTCCCTGATCCTTTTTTCATTTATTGCCTGGGACTGTTTCGCGGAATCATACTCGGCGTTCTCGCTTAAATCGCCCATCTGCCTCGCTTTTTCAAGGGCATTTGCTATTTCTTTGCGTTTCACGGTTTTAAGTATTTTTAATTCCCCTTTAAGCCTGTCGCATCCGTCTCTAGTCAAAAAAGTGCCTTCAGACATGTCTCCTCCTATTTATATATTCTCGGAACCCTGCGGCCTATATTGCAAAGCACCTCGTAGGGTATGGTATTTATAAGCCTTGCCAGCTCTTCCGCCCTTATAATCTTATTACCCTGACTGCCTATCAAAATTACATCATCTCCGACCTTGACATTTTTTAAATGCCCTACATCTATCATGCACATGTCCATGCAGACCCTGCCTGCTATGGGGCAGCGGCTATTATTGATCAGAACCTCCGCCTTGTTTGAAAAATGCCTTGAATATCCGTCGCCGTAACCCACCGGTATCGTAGCTATTTTTGTGGGCTTTTCAGTGACATAAGTCATTCCGTAACTTATACTGCGGCCTTTCGGCACCAGTTTCAGATGAGTTATCTTTGTTTTTAAAGTAAGCGCGGGTTTTAAAAGTATATTTCTCATAAGGCTTTCTTTCGGGTATATGCCGTACATCATGAGGCCCGGCCTGACCATGTTCATGTGGCTGTCTTTAAAATCTATAAGGCCCATGCTGTTTGCCGTATGTTTTACGGGTATATCTATGCCGTTATCCCACAGCTCTTCCATGAGACGCTTAAAATTCTTTATCTGATTGCATGTAAAAACCTTGTCTGATTCTGCGTCCGGAAAATGCGTAAAAATGCCGTCTATAATAATATTTTTCAATTTCGCTATTTTCTTTACGAAACTCACTGCCTCTTCGTGCCAGAATCCCAGGCGTCCCATGCCTGTATCCACTTTTATATGCACTTTTATTTTTTTATTCTTGGACAGGGCAAGCTTAGAAAGCCTCTTGGGGATATCCAGGTCCGAAACTGTCTGGATCGCATCAAATTTCAAAACCCCTTCTATTTCTTCAGGCAGGATAGCGCCTACGACAAGTATGGGCTTTTTTATCCCGATACCGCGTAAGATAGCTGCTTCATCAAGAGACGCGACCCCGAAATAATCCACATAATCCACTATTGCCTTTGAGACTTCCTGCATACCGTGGCCATAAGCATCTGCTTTTACAACGCCCAGTATTTTCGTGTCGCTTTTCACGATATGGCTGACTATCTCCAGATTATGGCGTATAGCGCCCAGATCTATCCCTGCTAATGTAGGACGGTAAAATCTCATGGTTTTCTCACCTGGCAATCATCCGGATACAGATATAAAGGCGTTAATTTATCCAGGCCTGGTTTTTTAGCCTTTTTGATCCTTGAAAAACCAAGCCTTATAATATTCCCAGCTTCCGGATACCAGTATTTTTCCTCCAGAAATATTGCTTTTTTATCCGCGCTCAATATATTTTCCCTGTAGAGAGATACGCCGTCTCCTAAAAAAACAGGCTCTCGCTTTATCTTTTTCAAAAGCTCCGCTACAGGCAGCAGCATATAATCCGACAATCTCTTTACCCGCCCGGCCTTTCTCCTGTAAATAGCGGCGTAAACCTGCCCTCTCTTCGCGTCTATTATAGGAATGACATCCTTATTGTTTTCAACGGCATTGCAGGCAATAGCGTCTATGCTTGCCACTCCTATGCATGGTTTTCCCGTAGCTATGCCGAAACCTTTTACTGCGCTGACTCCTATCCTGAGGCCCGTAAACGAGCCCGGCCCGAGGCCTATCACAAAAGCGCCTATTTTTTTTATAGGCGTTTTGGATTTTTGCAAAAACTCTTTTAGTATAGGTGTCAGCTGGCTGGCCTGGTTTCTATCCACCAGATGAGATTCTTCTTTCATTATATCCTCATCCTCGCTGAGAGCAATGTTCAGAAATTTCGAGCTTGTATCAATCCCTAAGATCTTCAATCGCTACCTCTCTTTTATCATCGCCTTTTACCTTGAATTTCACAGATATGTGTCTTTTGGGCAGGATGCATTTCATTTTTTCAGCCCATTCTATGACAGTGACGCCTTTTCCGTAAATATACTCTTCTATCGCAAGATTTTCTATCTCTTTAAGGGCATCCAGCCTGTACAAATCAAGATGGTACAGCGGCATTTTCCCGTCATATTCTTTTATCAGAACAAAAGTGGGGCTGTTTATGCGCCTTGGGTTTTTTACGCCCAGGCCTTTTCCAATACCTTTTGTAAAAGTAGTCTTACCGCTTCCCAGATTCCCTGAAAGCGCGACCACGTCTCCCGGCTTCAGTTTCTTCGCCAGCTTCTCGCCCGCCAGTATCGTCTCTTCCGCGCTTTTTGTTATCATATACATTTCAACATTGTCGTTTTTCCAGTTGTTTAGAAATGGGCAAAGCCTGCCGGCTTTATTTTTTCCGCTTTTCCGGTTTTTCTTACAAGAAAAAAACCTTTGCGGCTGCTGCATATCCTGCCAATTTCAGAAATCTTTGTTTTAAACGGCCATATCTTTTTTAACCTGCCTGCGACCGGCCCAGGCAAAGTAAAAACGAGCTCAAAATCTTCCCCATCCCTGAGTGCTGAATTAAAATTTGAAGCGCTTTTAGAAACAGGCACTCTATTTTCGTAAATGATTGCTCCCTTATTGCTCTCTTTTAATATATGCCCAAGGTCAGCCAGAAGCCCGTCAGATACGTCTATCATTGAATTGATCTTAAAATTATTTACTAAAAATCTAGCCTCTTTAAGCCGCGGGGTAAAATTGAGATGCTTGAGCTTTATTGAGCCTCCTATATATCCTGTAATAAATATAGCGTCGTTTTCTTTTGCCCCGCTTCTCAGGGTCAAATTTTTCTTTTCCACCTCTCCTGTAAGCGCAATATTAATAACTATTTTTCCTGAACCGACAGTGTCCCCGCCCACTAAATCTACGCCGAACATATCAGCGGCTTTTTTTATTCCTTTATACAGCCCTTCGGCATATTTTAAATCCAGTGAGCCCGGCAGGCCTACCGAGATAACGGCAAATTTAGGAACGCCTCCCATTGCCGCAATATCGCTTATATTGCAAGACATGGCTTTTTTTCCCACCAGCTCGGCTTTGTCGCTTTTATAAAAATGCTTCCCTTCCACCAGCATATCGGTAGTCAAAAGCTGATATTTATCTTTCGAATAACGAAGGACAGCTGCGTCATCGCCTATACCTTTTATAACCCGCCCGGATAATTTTACAGCCTTATTTATCCTGTCTATAAAATTAAATTCCCCTAAATCTTTTAATCTCATAAATGCCTTTTTCGGTTATTATGCCTGAGATCAGGCTGTGAGGAGTAACGTCAAACGCAGGATTATAAACCTTTGCGCGGATCGGCGCAATCTGCCTTGAACCCGCGTAAATAATCTCTTCCGCCTTTCTTTCTTCAATAGGGATATCCTCGCCTGTTTTTATAAATTTATCTATAGTAGAACTTGGGGCTGCTACATAAAAAGGAATACCGTGGTGCCTTGCAAGCACAGCGAGCCCGTATGTGCCTATCTTATTGGCGGCGTCTCCGTTAGCGGCAATCCTGTCCGAGCCGACGATGATCTTCGTAACACCTTTATTTTTTATGACGCTCGCCGCCATATTATCGCATATAAGAGTGGCGTCAATATTATTCCGCATCAGTTCCCACATAGTAAGACGCGACCCCTGCATAAGCGGCCTTGTCTCATCAGCATAGACCTTGAAACGTTTACCCTGTTTTTTAGCTTCGTAGATTATTGAAAGGGCTGTGCCTTGTCCGGCTGTAGCCAGTATCCCGGCATTGCAATGCGTCAATATCACGTCTCCATTTTTTATCAGTTTCGCACCGTTTTTTCCGATTGCAATGCACATATTTTTGTCTTCTTCCAGGATTTTCAATGCCTCTTTTAAAACAAACCTCTTACACTTCGTAAGTGTACAATTTTTTACGCTTACGAAGCGTAATAAGGCGCGCTCCATTCTATCAAGTGCCCAGAATAGGTTTACCGCAGTAGGCCTGGTGACCCTGAGTTTCTGAGAGGCTTTGGCCAGATCTTTTTTAAGGCCTGCCCATGAATTTTGTTTTGAATTAACAGCGGCCAACGCGTATCCCAGGGCAACAGCCACGCCTATCAAAGGAGCGCCTCTTATCCTGAGCTTCTTTATTGCCTCGCATAATATATCTACATCCTTGCAAGCTACATACTTTAGCTTCGCGGGCAGTTCTGTCTGGTCAATAAAAACTATTTTTCCGTCTTTCCACTTGATAGGTTCTATCATAAACCAAACCCCTTTGCTAAAAAATTACGTTTTAATTCTACTGCCTTATGAGGACAAACCTCGTGGCAGCACATGCACTTGATACATTTTTTTAAATCTATAACCGACTTTCCGGGATTTATCGTTATAGCTGAAACAGGACAGCTGTCCCTGCATATCATGCATTTTTTGCAAAATTTTTCTTTTATGCGCGGCCCGAATTTTATAAACCCGGCCACAAATTTAGCAAAAGGCCCTAGGGCAGTTATTAACCCCGGTTTTCCCGGGATCTCAAAACCTTTTATCAAATTATCTTTTATGTTTTCCCCTGATACTTCAATATTTTCCAGGCCTGCTTCTCCGAGCCTTCTTCCATACGCTTCCTTTGTAGTCAAGATGCCTAACGGTTCCACGCCTATTAGTCCGGCAAAAACAGAGTCTACTGCCACGCTGTCAGTCCCGGCTATTAAAAGACCTGTATCTTTCAGCCTTCCTGAAGCAGGCCCTCCCTGATCCATGCTGACTATAGCGTCCATTAAAACCAGGCTGGGCTTTGCTATCTCAAATGTATCCACTAAAACCTTTGCGAATTCTTCAGGGCTTGGATATTTTTTATGAAGTTCGCTTTTATGAAGCCCTGCAACAGCGCCGTACATATTTTTAACCGCCCCTGTAAGGCCCATCAAGCTGTGGGTTTTCATTTTAGGAATATTTATAATCTTATCGCATTCAAAAATATATGCCGCTATCGGAATATTATTAACTACTTTTATGCCTTTCGCCTCTTTTAACTCTATGCCTTCTTCCTTTGCCAAAGCGCTCAGGCCTGCGCCTTCGTATACCGCCATGGAACTTATTGAGCCGCCGGGATTGTCGCCTATAAAAACTGTCGCGCCGCAGTCTCTGGCTAATCTAACAACAGCCCTTATCACCTCCGGGTGTGTACATACCCCGTCTTCAGGCAGACGGGCTGAAAGCATATTAGGCTTAATAAGTACACGTTCACCTTTTTTTATAAAAGCGCTTATCCCTCCCAGAAGATCAAAAGCCTTTTTTACAGCCTGCTCAACTTCTGTCCTTTTGTAATTTTCACATTTTACAATCGCAACTCTGGTTTTCATTCTATTCTCTATGTAATACTTTCAATGTCAGATAACACTAATTGCTCTTTGCCAGCCCTGGCAGGTTTTGAGAAAAGCCTCGCCGATTTGAGCGGGCACGGTGCCCCGCCTCCGGGCTGGGGCCATTCGGCGCTGAAATAACTTCGCCGTAATTCCTTGCGGACTTTTGCCGAAATTTTTCTAATGCGCCTCAAACCCCAGCCCGGAGGCGGGGCAAGCGAAAATCGGCGCGGAGCGAAGGACGTCTCGCTGGGACGTCCGAGCGTCTTTTCGAAAGCCTGCCAGGGCTGGCTACTATGCAAAGCGTTACCTAACTATTCAAATAATACACTTTTAGCCCCGGATGAGCTCCTTTATAAAAAATACAAAACCCACAATAATTGAATTGTGAATTATATGCACGGCCATGGGCGCTACAAGAGACCCTGTTGTCTCATATAAAAACGCCATCAGGATGCCCAATATTATAATCGGCGCAAAGCCCGTTACGTTTGTATGCAGCATGCTGAATAAAGCTGCGCTTAGCAGCACTCCGGACAGCACTCCAAACCGTTTTCTTACAGCGCTGTATAAAAATCCCCTGAAAAATATTTCCTCTATTATAGGCCCCAGGATTGCAACAAATACTGTTAAAAATAAAACCACATTGCTTCTTTTTTCTTCTAAAAACATATCAAATACAGGCTGAGCAGGAAATTTATATCCTATCGCGTTTAGAAACAGCATCGATAAGATAAGGACTGCTATTAAAATAGGCAATATAAACACATAAGCGGTAATCCCGGATAAAACATTTCTATAAAAACCCGCGGATGCGATGCCCAGGCTGGACAATTTCTCCCTGTATTTTACCATGACAAAATAAAATATCGTTATCCCGGCAATCACATCTATAGAAAATGTGCCCAGTATCATGCCCAGATTAGGGTCAATATTAAAATGAAGCGGCTTTGAAACAATGCTTGTTAACGCCCCCAGCATATAGCCTGAGAAAACCGCTATAATAGCCGCCTTTAACACGTCCGCTATGCCCCATGGTACGGATATTTTATCCGGAACTTTTTCCGGGATTATCTTTTTCCTGCCAAAAAGAAAAAAAAGATTCATCGCCATGCCTGCCAGGAGCATAAAAATCCCTGTAAATATTCCATATTTGAAAAGAACTGCGGCAGGCTTTTCCGATTCAAAGAATAACTTTATCTTTTCTTCCGTGACGCCCATATCCTGGAATGTCATGGAAGAAACGCTTTTTTTATCAGCCGTTTTTTTTCGGCTATATCCTATATTAAGCAGATTAATGCCTAATATAAAAATCAGCATCCAGATATACATGCGTTCTCTTTTGATAAATTCTAACATTTAGGTAAGTTAAAAAGCCTGATGGCGTTTTCAGCAGTCACTGCCGCCACTTCGTTAAAATCAATCCCTTTTATCTTCGCAACCTCTTCTGCGGCATATTTCACATGCATGGGTTCATTGCGAGCGCCCCTGAAATCCTGAGGAGCCAGGTACGGAGCATCTGTCTCAAGAAGCAGCCTGTCCATTGGAACTAATTTTACAATCTCCCTCAGCTTTCCGGCGTTTTTATATGTGATATTGCAGGTGAAAGATATAAAAAATCCCATATCCAGGCATGTCTTTAAAAATTTTTCGTCTCCTGAAAAGCAATGCATGACCCCGCTCAAAGAATTGCCCATGATATTTTTTAAAATATCTATCATATCCTCGTGGGAATCGCGATTGTGTATTACCAGGGGCAGCTTCGCGCCTTTTGCGATCTCGAGAAGCCTGGCAAATAATCTCTTCTGATTCTCCATGGATGAGATATTTCTGTAATAATCAAGCCCGATCTCGCCTATTGCCACAACCTTGGGCTTTTTAAGAAATCCTTCGAAAATCCTAAAATCTCCCTCGCTTACTTTATCAGCTTCATGAGGATGGATCCCGATAGAGGCGTAAATAAATGCGTTTTCCCGGGCGATCTTTACAGACCTGGCTGTCCCCTCCAGGCTGGACCCGACATTTATAATAAACTTTACGCCGCTCGCAACGGAACGCTTTAAAACAGCTCCAAGGTCATCATTAAAATCCTTAAAATCCAGATGGCAATGAGTATCTATCAACATAGAGGGGACATCTTCCTGAGTCTTTCTACTATAGGAGGGATTTCAACAAGGCAATAATCTACATCTGCTTCCGTGTTCTCATATCCGAAAGAGAATCTCACGGATCCCTGAGCCATTTCAGGAGGAACAGCCATGGCTGTCAATACATGCGACGGCTCTAAAGACCCGGAAGTGCAGGCAGAACCTGTTGAAGCAGATATGCCTTTCATGTCAAAGTTCAATACCATTGATTCGCCTTCTATATACCTGAAACTTATATTGAGAGTGCTTGGGAGCCTCTTTTCCGGATGTCCGTTAAGAGATATTTCTTTAAGCGCTTTATTCAGACCATCCCACATCTTTTTTGTAAGTCTCTTTAAATGGGCGTCGTTCTTTTTCATATCCCTATGAGCTATTTCAACGGCTTTTGCAAAACCCACAATGCCCGGCACGTTCTCAGTGCCTGCTCTTTTACTTCTTTCGTGATGCCCGCCGTGCTGAAAAGGCGTTATTTTAACGCCTTTCCTGAGATACATCGCACCTATGCCTTTCGGGCCGTAAACCTTGTGGCCTGAAAAAGAACAGATATCAATCCCGAGGTCTTCCACATCAATAGAGAGCTTACCCAGGGCCTGCACGGCATCTGTATGAAAATATATTTTATTCTCGCGGGCTATTTTAGCGATCTCTTTTACAGGCTGTATCGTACCTGTTTCATTATTGGCTAACATTATAGATATAAGGATCGTATCTTTTCTCACGGCTTCTTTTAATTTATTGATGTCTATTAAACCGTACTTATCCACAGGAAGATATGTAACGTCGAAACCCAGCTCTTTTTCTATAAATCTGCACGGTTCCAAAACAGCCAGATGCTCTGTCATGGATGTTATTACGTGCCTTCCTCTGTTTAGATTAGCCATTGCAACGCCTTTTATGGCGAAATTATCAGACTCTGTCCCTCCTGAAGTAAATATGATATCAGTGGCTTCCGTGCCCAGCGCATTTCCGATCACCTCTCTTGCCCCGTCCACTGCCTGCCTTGCCTTCTGGCCCATGGAATATACGCTCGAGGCATTTCCGTAATCCTCGGAAAAATAAGGCATCATCGCTTCCAAAACCTCCTTGCGCACCGGAGTTGTAGCATTGTGATCAAGATATATCTGTTTCATTTTTTCAGCTCCTTCTATTCGATCCTGGGGAAGAGAGGCGCGGCCTTGCTGATCTTTGTGCCCGACTTAAGCAATCCCCATTTCAAATCATTGAAACTTCTTTTTTCTATTGCCTCAAGGCCGAGCTGCTGGGCTATCTTAACCGATGTAGCCGGCATGAACGGCATCAATGCCAGAGACACCATCCTCAACGCCTCGCAGAGATCATACATCATATCTTTCAGCTCATCCTGTTTGTTTTCTTTCGATAATTTCCACGGCGCCTTCTGTTCTATGAATTTATTCGCAATACTTATCAGGCCCCATATGCCATTAAGAGAATAACTAAAATCTATATTATCCATGCCTTTTTTTATTTCAGAATCCAGAAGCCCGGCTTTATCGATAAGCGCCTTCGTGATTTCATCCGAATATTTCAAATCCCTTCTTTCAGGCACAATCCCGGAAAAATATTTCTCAACCATTGACAATGTCCTGTGTAAAAGATTTCCAAGGTCATTCGCCAAGTCGCTATTAATCCTGGAGCGAAGCGCCTCTTCTGAAAATGACCCGTCTGCCCCGAACTGCACCTCCTTCAGAAGAAAAAATCTATAAGCGTCCACTCCGTATTTATCTGCCATCTCAATGGGATTTATGACATTACCTTTCGACTTTGACATCTTGTCCCCGCCTATCTTCCACCAGCCATGCGCGAAAATTGTCTTCGGCAGCTCCAGCCCTGCGGCGTAGAGCATTATAGGCCAGTTTACCGCATGCATCCTCAGTATATCCTTGCCTATCATATGCACATCGGCAGGCCAGAACTTATTGAACTTTTCCTCGTCGCTTCCGTATCCGCACACGCTTATATAATTTATCAGGGCGTCAAACCAAACGTAAGTAACATGGCCTTTGCTGAAAGGTATCTCTATGCCCCACGATAGCCTTGATTTCGGCCGGGATACGCATAAATCATTCAAAGGATTTTTTAAAAAACCGAGCACTTCGTTGCGACGCATAGCAGGCAATATAAAATCATCGTGCGATTTTATATAATCTATAAGCCAATCCTGATATTTCGAAAGTTTAAAGAAAAAATTCTTTTCTTTTATATGCTCAACTTTTCTCTGGCAATCCGGGCAGTTCCCGTCAACAAGCTGCGTCTCTATCCAGAAACTCTCGCACGGGGTGCAATACCACCCGCTGTATTCGCCTTCATACAGATCCCCGTTTTTATGGAACATCTCCAATATATCTTTTACCACCTTTTCATGCCTGGGGTCTGTTGTGCGTATAAAATCAGTATAATCTATCTCCAGCTTTTTCCACAATCCCAGAAAAACAGGCACTATCGCGTCAACAAACTCCTTGGGCTCCACGCCTTTTGCCTCGGCCGCGTCTTTTATTTTCTGGCCGTGCTCATCAGTGCCGGTGGCGAATAAAACCTCACAGCCCATAAACCTTTTGAATCTGGCAAGCGTATCGCAGGCGATATTCGTATAAGAATGCCCTATATGAGGCGAGCTGTTTACGTAATATATTGGGGTGGTAATGTAAAATTTTTTCATTTGTTGGTGTAATCTAATTCTATCTGTGTGCCTTCTTCTAATCGAACGAGCACTTTTCGCTTTAACGCATTCACGCTGATAACCTTGCCTTTGCCTTCCGGCACAGTTATTTTTTCCCCTTCTTTCGGAAGCCCTTTCAGGTATTTTTTATAATTTTCATACTCGTAAGAAAGGCAGCACATAAGCCTTCCGCACACGCCTGAAATCTTGGTCGGGTTAAGGGACAGATTCTGCTCTTTGGCCATCCTTATGGTAACAGCATCAAAGCCTTTTAAAAAACTGGCGCAGCATAGAGGCCGGCCGCAATGCCCAAACCCGCCCAGCATCCTTGCCTCATCCCTGACGCCTATCTGCTTTAATTCTATCCTGACCTTAAAGATATGCGCCAGGTCCTTTACAAGCTCCCTGAAATCCACCCTGTCTTCGGAAGTAAAATAAAAAATGAGCTTTGTGCCGTCAAATGAATACTCGGCATCAATGAGTTTCATTTCCAGCTTGCGCTCCTGTATCTTTTTTGCGCATATCTGAAACGCATCTTTAATGCGCTTCTTGTTTTCATTTATCTGGTTCACATCCTCCCTGGTAGCGACCCGTATTATCTTTTTCAAAGGCTTCTTAAGCTCTTCTTTCGGAATCTTTTCCAGGATGCCTATAACCTGGGCGTAATCCTGGCCTCTTTCAGCGTCTATTATCACATAATCGCCCACCTTCGCCTGCAAGCCCTCCGTATTATAAAAAACTATATTTCCGGATTCCCTTATCCTCACCTCTATAATCCCCTGCATAATCACTGCCTTTCTAGCTCAAGCGCCATATTGAAAAGCGCCATCTTTGGATTTATGTTTCTTCTTATGTAATTTATAGTTTTCATTACGCTGGCTATGTCCCTTTCTATTTTTTCTGCAGAAAACCTGGCAGAATAAGAAAAGATCTCCTCTATCCTGTCCAGATTCAGAAAAATATTCCTGTCCTGGGTGAATTTTGAAACAAGTAGATCCCTGTACCAGGATAAAAGCATGCCGAGCGACGCGTCCAGGTCGTTATATTTTTTATCGTCGCATACCTCTTCCCTGAATATGGCCCTCTTCCTTAAAAAAAAGTCGTTCAGCATCCTGTCGCGCTCCCTGATATAATCGTTTTCTTTGAAGGCTATTGCCCTGCCCGGGCTGCCCATGGCCATGCGCGAAAATAAAACCGCTTCCTCTTCATTGAAACCCTGTCTGCTCGTAAGAATTTCCTGAACCTTGTCCCGGCTCAAAAGATTGAACTTCACGATCTTGCATCTGGAAAATACCGTAGCGAGTATCCCGGAAACAACCGAGGTGGTCAATATGAATATCTGGTTTTCCCTGGGCTCTTCCAGGATTTTCAAAAGCGCGTTCTGCGATTCTTCGTTCATATCCTCTGCCTCGGCTATTATAAAAATCTTTTTCCTGGCTTCATACGGCTTCAGGCTCGCCTGATAAATAATATCCCTTATTCTGTCTATCTTAATGAAACTGGATCCTTCTTCTTTCCGGATAATAAATAAATCCGGATGATTTAAGGAATTTATTTTCCTGCACGAAACGCATTCTTCGCACGCATCCTCTTTTTTTTCGCAATTAATGGCCTTGGCAAATTCTATGCCGGCAGAAAACTTTCCCACGCCGCCGGGCCCGGTAAAGATATAGGCGCCGTTTATATCTTCCTTGGCAATCATACTACTAAGCGCCCTTACGGCGCTATCCTGTCCTATAATACCCTTTAGCGGCATATTTTTAGAACTCTCTTTCTGATTTCTTCCTGGGCCAGGGTTATTTCGCCCCCGGAAGATACCACCCTGACTCTTTTAGGTTCTTTTTTTGCGATAGAAAGGTATCCGTTCCTTACCTTATTATGATAAAGAATGGATTTTCTTTCCATCCTGTCTTTGGACCTGCCTGTCCTTAAAAGCCCGGCCCTGGCGTCTATATCCAGCAAAAACGTAATATCAGGCTTCAGGCCTTTTGTAACGATGCCGGCTATATTTTCTATGACCTTCAAATCCATGCCTCCGGCATATCCCTGATAAGCAAGGGTGGCGTCGGTAAATCTGTCGCACACCACTATCTTTCCCTGCGTAAGAGCGGGCAGGATTTTCTGCTTTACTATCTGGGCCCTGGCTGCCATGTATAAAAGCATCTCGCAAGAAACATCCATGCCTTTATTTTTAGGATCCAGGAGGATCTTGCGTATTTTCTCGCTGATCAATGTGCCGCCTGGCTCGCGCGTATGTAAAACCTTATAGCCCTTCTTCCGCAAAAATCCGCGCAGCAATCTGGAATGTGTGGTCTTACCGCTTCCTTCAGGGCCTTCAAATGTTATGAATATTCCATGTTTCATAGTTAATTTCTGTTTGGCAGGCTGGGACCGTTCGGCGCAGAGAGTGTTTCGCCGCGCGCTACGGTTTACGGCTCGTTTTTTATACTGAAGGTAGTCTTGACAGTATAAAAAACTTCGCCGTAATCCCTTGCGCGCTTATATTCTAAAAAATCTATTATGCCGAAACCTCTCAAATGCGCCTCAGGTCCCAGCCTGCCCAACCGCTATATAACTCTCTATATTTTCTTTTCCCAGACTGTTGTTCCGTCTTTTTTATCTTTTGGAACTAATCCTTTTTTTTCTAGCGCTTTTCTAACCTCATCAGCTGTCTTGAAATCTTTACTTTTCCTAGCTTCCTCTCGCCTTTTAACTAGTATTTTAATACTATCTGTTAAAGTACCATTATCCGTGTCTTTTACGCCAATATTCTGAATAACATCCACATTCAGTAAAGACCCATCTAAAAATTCTTTTGATAAGCCTAAAGTCTTCCCCAAATCAATTAAACTTTCTTTCGCATACTCTAGATTTTCTCCACTTTCTATACTTTTATTAATAAAAGATACCATTTCAAAAATAATACCTAGCGCTTGAGCTGTATTAAAATCATCGTCCATAACTTCTTCAAATTTAGAGCGATATTCGTCGACCAATTTATTGATATTTTTATTAGGCCTAGATTTTGTTTTTATATTTTTCAACTCATTCATTGATGTGCAAATACGCTTATACGCCTCTTTTGCTCCGTCCATCCTCTCCCACGAAAAATCCACGGGATGGGAATAGTGCGTCTGCAAAAATAATATTTTCAACGCGTCCGCCGGGTATTTGGCCAATATATCCTCTATGGTGATAAAATTACCGAGGCTCTTTGCCATCTTTTCTTTATTGATGGTCAAAAGGCCGTTGTGCATCCAGCAGCGCGCGAATTTATTGCCCGCGCCTTCTGACTGCGCAATCTCGTTCTCATGATGAGGAAATATAAGATCTATGCCTCCTCCGTGTATATCAAATTCGCCTCCCAATATATCAGAGCTCATAACAGAGCATTCTATATGCCATCCTGGCCTGCCGTTTCCCCACGGGCTTTGCCATGAAGACTCGCCCTCTTTTGCGGATTTCCATAAAGCGAAATCCAGAGGGTCTTTTTTATTCTCCCCCGGGGCTATCCTGGCGCCCGATTCCAGCATCTCAAAACTCTGGTTGGATAATTTCCCGTAACCATTAGCCTTACGCACATCAAAATACACATCACCGCCTGACGCGTAAGCCACTTTGCGCTCAATCAGTATTTTTATAAAATCTATCATCTTTCCTATGTACTCTGTTGCCTTCGGCTCTTTATCGGGAGGCATAATCCCCAGCCTCTCCATGTATTCGTGGTAAACTTTAAGGTATTTGTCCGAAACCTTTTTCACGGCGATGGTTAAATCCTCACCCTTAAATTCTTCTTTTGCCTTATTGATTATTTTGTCGTCTACGTCCGTAACATTTCTGGCAAATTTTACTTCATAACCTTTGTACCTAAAATAACGCCGTACTACGTCAAACGCATAAGCGCTTCTCGCGTGCCCTATATGCGGGACATCGTAAACAGTGGGCCCGCAGACATACATGCTGATACACCCTTCCTTGATCGGCTTGAATTCTTCTTTTTTTCTTGTAAGCGTATTGTATATTTTCATGCTCATACCAGGCATACGACTGCGTACGCTGCAAGCGCCTCGCCTCTTCCTATTGCGCCGATACCTTCCTGGGTCGTGGCTTTCACGTTCACGCTATCAATGGTTATGCCCAGTGCTGCCGCTATCTCCCTTTTCATATTATCTTTAAAAGGAGCTATCTTAGGCTCTTCCAGTATAATCACTGAATCCACATATTCCACCCTGAAGCCTTTTTTCTTTATCTTCGCTGAAACCTCTTTTAAAAGTTCTGAGCTTGATATATTCAAATACCTGTCATCATTCACTGGAAATTGATGGCCTATATCGTCCAGGCCTGCGGCTCCTAAAATAGCATCGCATATGGCGTGAAGAAGCGCGTCTCCGTCAGAATTGCCCAGCAGGCCTTTTATATACGGGATCTCAATGCCTCCCAGCATAAGCGGCCTCGCGTCCACGAACCTATGAATATCATAACCAATGCCAACTCTCATAAGAACTCCTTTAATAATATTTTTGCCAATTCCAAATCCTCTTTTGTAGTGATTTTTATATTACTATACGAACCCATGACAATCTTTGTCTTCACGCCTATTTTTTCCACAAGCATGGAATCATCCGTGGCTTTAATATCTTTCTGCCCGGCAATCTTATAAGCCCTTTCTATCATAGCCCTTTTAAAAACCTGCGGGGTCTGGGCCTCCCAGAAATATTCCCTGGAAGGGGTGTTTTTAATAAAACCGTCTTCTCCGGCAAATTTCAAAGTAGGCTTCACGGGTACAGCTGCAATTGCCGCACCGCTTTTGGACGCTTCTTTTAATAAAGCCTCTATCAGCTTATTCGTAACAAAAGGCCTTATGCCGTCGTGGATCAGGATGTAATCAATATCTTTTGAGACATATTTTAACGCATTGTAAACAGAATCGCTTCTTTCTTTCCCCCCTATTACAAGTCTTGCCTTTTTTATATTATACTTTTTTATTATGTCTCTTCGGGCCTTATCAATTTTATCTTTTTCTACGCTGACCAATATCTCTTTTATATTTTTATTTTTGGAAAGCGCTATCAGGGTACGAGCAAGTATAGGCTTGGCGCCAAGATTTATGTAAGGCTTTTGTATCTTTGATTTTAATCTGATGCCCGCGCCAGCTGCAGGGACAATAGCCGCTACTCTCATTTATTTCTCTTATTATCGTCAGGTAATTTTCCGAATATCATCCTGCCGGCCGCTGTCTGAAGAACGCTGCCCACCACCACATTTACGTTTTGGCCTATCAATCTCCTGCCGTTATCCACTACTATCATTGTGCCGTCTTCCAGATACCCTACTCCCTGATTGTATTCCTTGCCTTCCTTGATAAGCCTCGTCTCAATCATTTCTCCCGGCAGAACCACCGGCCTCAGGGAATTGGCAAGCTCATTAACATTCAACACCCTTATGCCCTGTATCTCTGAAACCTTATTCAGGTTATAATCGTTTGTGAATATCTTTGCGCCCAGGACCTTGGCCAGCTTCACGAGCTTCAAATCCACTTCTTTGATGTCCGGAAAATCATCATTATGTATCTTAACATCTATATTTGGATTTTTCTGGAGCTTCCCCAGTATATCGAGGCCTCTTTTCCCGCGTTCGCGCTTGAGAGAATCCGCAGAATCAGCTACCTGCTGTAATTCTTTTAATACAAAACGCGGAACTATGAATTTCCCGTCCAGAAAACCTGTCTTGCATATATCCGCAATCCTGCCGTCTATAATAACGCTTGTATCCAGCAGTATCATCTCGTCCCTCTGGTCCTGCCTTGAAAATTTTACATAAGGCACTATTATATTAAACTCGTCCCTGCCTCGTATGGCCATAATCATTCCCAGATAGCAGAATACAAGGGTCAGCACAACTCGCAGGGAATACACAAGATTTTTATCAAAAGATATGAGAGCCAGCGTATCGGATACCAGTTTCGCCATTATGAGGCCGAATAACAGTCCGAAAACAGCTGACGAAAGGCCCCTGACAGACACCTTTCTCATGGTAAACTCCAGGATAATTATGAGCATGGCTATTAAAAAACCTATCGATGCGCCAAGCATGCTGAAATCAGCTGAACCTGCCTGCACAAACGAGCCTATCTGAAAACCTATTATAACGCTGAGCACCACAAAGAATACACGTATAAAAATTAATGTCATAGAATCTCCCTATTTTTATTTCTTTTTTTTATTGTTCCTGGGTTCAGGCGGCTTGAATAAAAGCTTCCACGGATGTTGTTTTATATCAAGAATCATTTCATCGATATGCTTGTATAATGTATCGTCTGACATAAGCCTTCCGATCGTGCCCTTGCCCTGCTTTGCGTAAGACAGAAAATCCCTCAGATCCCCGCTTAGCGCCTCCGCGTTGTTAAAGGTATTCTTCAAAGATGTCCTCAAGGCCTCGTCTCCGGCAATCTTGTTTACCGAATCCGTAAGAACGCTTATTTTTTCTATAAGCTCTTTCGTGGACCTGGCAAGTTCTTCTGTAGACACGGGGTCATTGCCTCTCAAGGTATCGCCTTTTTGCAAAAGCCTTGTATCCCTGGTGCCCGGGAATATCTCCAGGTATTTTTCCCCCAGAAGTCCCAGCGTATTTATAGACGCTCTTGCGTTTTCGTTGATCCAGGTATTCTGCGACACCCAGACATTTAATCTAACCAAGGGCTTGTTTTCCTTTTCATCAAAATAAACCTTTATGTCCTGCACCTCTCCCACCTGAACCCCTGCATAACGTACCGGCGCGCCCACGCCTATGCCGTTCGCAAAGCTGAAGACCACGTTCATGTTATAACCCTGCTTGACGCTGTAAAAATTTCCTATAGAAAATATTATTACGGAAAGTATCACTATGCCTATGAAAATAAATATGCCTACCTTTAATTCAAAATTCATCCTTGTAAACATTGATACCTCCTTATGCGTCTTCTGTTATAGGGCCTTTTGCAGCTCCTGTTATAAACTGTTTCACTATAGGGTCTTTTGTATTCTTAATATCATCCGGGGTTCCGATAGTTATAATCTTCCCTTTATATAACATCGCAATCCTGTCGGCTATTTTGAAAGCGCTGACCATATCATGGGTAACCACTATGGACGTCACGTTCAGTTTATTATTTAAATCTATAATAAGGTCATTTATGGCATCGGCCATTATCGGATCCAGCCCGGTGGTAGGCTCATCGTACAGTATGATACCGGGATTATTGCAGATCGCGCGCGCGAGCCCTACTCTTTTTTTCATCCCGCCGCTCAGCTCAGCCGGCATAAGCTTTTCTATGCCTTTCAACCCTACGAGCTCCAAAGAACCGGCCACCTTTTTCCGGATATCCTCTTCAGGCGTATTCGTGTGCTCTCTTAAAGTAAAACCCACATTTTCACCCACTGTCATTGAATCAAATAAAGCAGCTCCCTGAAAAAGCATCCCGAAGCTAAGCCTGATCTTATCCATCTCGTGCTCCTCAAGCCTTGTCATGTCATTCCCGTCTATAATGACCTGGCCGATGTCAGGCTTCATGAGCCCTATTATGTGCTTCAAAAGCACGCTCTTCCCGCAGCCCGAGCGGCCTATTATAACAATCACCTCTCCTGAATTTATAATCAGATTCAGGTTATCCAGGACTTTTGACCTGGTAAATGCCTTGGAAAGATTTATAATTTCTATCATAGCTTTGAATGATGGGAGTGCGGCTCCCATCATATTAGAATAATTCTTTTTGCGATTCCTTCTTATACGCTATCTTCAGATGGTCATACGCCAGCTTTGTGACTTCTCTGCCTCTGGGCGTACGCTTCAGAAATCCTATCTTTAATAAAAACGGCTCCACCACATCCACTATGGTGTCGCTCTCTTCATTGAGCGTTGCCGCAAGCGATTCTATGCCCACGGGCCCGCCGTCATAAAAATCAATTACAGCCTTCATAACTTTCCTGTCTATATCGTCCAGGCCAGCGGAGTCTATCCTGTGCGACGCGAGGCCAGCGATAGCAATCTCTTTATCTATTTTTTTATTACCTTTCACTTCGCTGTAATCCCTGACCCTTCTAAGGAGCCTGTTAGCCACGCGGGGAGTGCCGCGCGAACGTCCGGCAATCTCAATAGCAGCATCTTTATCAAGGGGTATGCTTAAAAGCTCGCTGGACCGCTCTATTATCTTCACGAGATCCTCTGTCTCATAAAACTCAAGGTGGTAATACATCCCGAATCTGCCGCGCAAAGGAGCGCTCAATAATCCTGCGCGGGTAGTGGCCCCGATGAGCGTAAATCTTTTAAGGTTGAATTTTATAGTTTTTGCGTAAGGCCCTTTATCTATAAGAAAATCTATCTGATAGTTTTCCATCGCGGGATATATAAATTCCTCCACAACCTTTGAAAGCCTGTGTATCTCGTCTATAAAAAGTATATCGCCCTCTCCGAGATTGGTAAGGATACCTATCAAGTCTCCGGCTCTTTCTATTGCAGGGCCTGAGGTGGCTGTAATCTTAGAGCCCATCTCGCGGCTTATTATATGGGCCAGGGTTGTCTTGCCTAAACCCGGAGGCCCTGAAAGCAAAATATGCTCAAGGCCCTCTTTTCTTTTTTTGGCTGCCTTTATCGCTATATTTACATTATCAATCACATGTTTCTGGCCTACGAAATGTTTCAAGCTGTCAGGCCTGAGAGATATATTAAATACAGTCTCTTCTTCTGCTTCCTGACCGGTAATCAAGCGCTCGCGGTCGTCATTTATTTTATTCTTTTCAGACATAACTCACCTTCTTTATACATTCGCCCCGATAAATCGGGGCTCAGTATTCCGCCCAAGGAACCTTGGGCTTCATTTTTTGCTTTTCTGCTTATATACTTCATTCAATAAATCTTCCGCTGTTTCTATATCCTGATTGCGCTTCAATGCCTCGTCAAGCATGTTCTTGGCTTCGAATTTTTTATACTGAAGCTGCAATAAAACGCCCATTGCCTCTTCCTGTATATCGCGTTTTCCCGTAAAAGCCTTAGCCCCGGTTCTGGTATCCTGTATAAGCCCGAATTTTCCCACCTTGCCCTGAAGTTTAGCCACGATCTCCCTGGCTCTTTGCTCCCCGATACCCGGTAAAGACTTTAAGAACGGGACATCTGCCATATCAATCGCCCTGGCAATCATGGATATGGGCATCTTCAGCGCCCTCACAGCAGCCTTGGGCCCTATGCCGGAAACTGTTATAAACTTTTCAAAAAATTCTTTTTCTATTTCATTCAAAAAACCTATCAGGCACTGAAACCCCTTGGATGGCTCCAGCTGAAAATAATGAAATGTTATAAGGGAAATAGAGCCGTCGGGTTTCGCGCTATCCCCCAGGCACTGCATCACAGCTCCCGGGATAAACACTTCATAGCATATCCCGTTCACATCCAGCACTACTGAATCCTCTTTTTTCTCTACCAATTTACCTGAAATCCTGCAAATCATTTCTATGTCTCCATATATTGGCATGCGTGATAGCCAGGGCCAAAGCGTCTGTGACGTCAAACGGCTCAGGCGGTTTTTTTAGGCCAAGTAAACTCGCAACAGTCCTCTGCATCTGTTCCTTTGAAGCCCTGCCGCGTCCGGTAATAGCTTTTTTTATTTTCGTAACAGGGTAATTCACGAGCGAAACATTTTGATGTTCCACGGCAAGGCATATCGCGCCCCTGGCATGGCCCATCAGTATGGAGGTTTTCGGGTGTTTGTAATGCGAGTAAAGCTCTTCCAGCACCACTGCCTCCGGGTTTGTGTCTTTTATCAAACCAATAACTTTTTTATAAATACTTGCCAGCCGCTTTTCCATCCTGTCTTTTGCGTTAGACCTGATAATACCGGCTTCCATCAGCCTGACATTAGCCCCGCATGAATCTATAAGCCCGTAACCCGTAATCCCGAGACCCGGGTCTATCCCTAATATTCTCATGGAAATATAAAATAAAACAACGCGGTAAAAAGACAATCAGCCGCAATTATTAAAATAAACGATATAACGACAGAGCGCGTCGTGGCTTTTCCCACGCCCTCAGCCCCGCCTTCTGCGTTAAACCCTTCATAGCACGAAACTATACATATAATAACAGCAAATATAAATGACTTAAAAAGCCCCGTGAATAAATCCTTGAACGCCAGCGTATCGAAAGTCATTTTCCAATATATCGTAGAGCCTATCAGAAGCTTATAAACACCTATTACGTAACCGCCTATAATACCTACGAAGTCAGCGTAAACCGTAAGCAAGGGAAGCATGATGCATAACGCGAGAAATCTCGGCACAACAAGATATTTTACAGGGTTTGCCGCAAGGGTCCTCAGGGCGTCTATCTGCTCGCTCACTTTCATTGTCCCTAGTTCCGCGGTGATGCTGGCCCCGACCCTTCCTGCAATCACAAGCGCTGTTAAAACAGGCCCGAGTTCCCTCAGCATGGAAAGCGCGACAAGGCTTGATATGTACATCTGCGCGTTCATCTTTGTCAGCTGATACGCGCTTTGAAGCGCCAGCACCATGCCTGTAAAAAACGCCACCAGAAAAACTATGGGAAAACTCATGACGCCTATCTTATGCATCTGGATAACCCACTCTTTTCTTCTGAAAGGCCGGACAAATACCTGGAAGATGGTGCCGACCATCAGATTAAACGTGCCTCCTATGTAAACAAAAAAATCCAGGGCTTTTTTCCCAAGGTTTTTTATCCACTCTTTCATGAACGCTCCTTAAAATCTTTTTTTGTGCTCTACGCCGAAAAACTCTTCATTCTCTTTTAATTTCATCTGAAATAACTGGCCGTTATCCAGCTTGTATTCCAGGCTCATCTCGTCCGCATTGTCCCTTTTCTGGTAAGGCAATAATTCTTCCTTCGCGAATGTCCTGAATCCCACTGACACCTTCTCGCCTATCTCCTTTACCATCTTAATGCTGTCAGAACCATATCTGCTGATATCCCACCCGTCCCAGACTATGGTCTTCATATCAGATTTTAATTTCAGATAATCCAGCAGATTGGAATCTGCCACGCTCCTCAGGTCTATATAGCCTTCCATAGTAAAAGTAGCCTGCGCCTGCCTGATCCTGGAATCCACTATGCTTATTATAGGCCCTGCTCCGCGGATCCTTACATCAGCGGAATCATACCAGATAGGTCCTATCTTCCCGGATCTAGAGCCTATAAAACCGCTTGACCGGAGATTGGCAAGCGGGCCTTCTATATTAAAAAGCCCGCTCATTATTCCTGTCACCACTTCAGGCCTTTTGGCCTTTGTCATCAAGGCGATATCCCTGAGATTCGCCCTGAGTATTTCAAAGGATGCGTTTGTTTCAAAAGGCTCTTTTAAGCCTATAGTCCCTTTCAGGCGGTAAGACTCTCCGAAGTTCATGGAATAAACCTTAAGCTTATCTTTTGTAAGCTTAAAAAATATCTTCAGCTCCGGCAAGGCGCTTGAATTCATCATCAAGTTGCCGGAATAAATTTTCCCGGTCAAGCCGTTATCTTTCAGCACCCTGGCTTTTAAGATAATATTTCCTGAAAGCGCAGCGCCCTTAATATCCAGCTTGTCTATCTTTAATTCCGAAACCAGGCTTTTATTGTCAAAAAAATAAAAATTCAGAGAAATTGCCTTGTCGAGGCCGAAATCCAGAGCGGGCGCAGCAATAGCAGTAAAAAAAACCAACGCCGCCGCTAACGCCGCTATTGCAAATTTACGTTTTATCATTTAAACACAAGTTTCCCGTTTTCCGCAACCACATTCACAGGTTTGTCTTTTACAAGGCGTTTTGAAATAATCTCTTCGGCTAATGGGTCTTCCAGAAATCTCTGTATGGTGCGTTTCAAAGGCCTTGCCCCGAAAATAGGGTCAAAGCCCTGTTCTATCAGAAGATCTTTGGCTGACTGGTCAAGGTTTATATCCACAGACTGCTCTTTTAACCTGGCCTTCACCTCTTCCATTTCTATTTCTATAATTTTGTAAAGGTCATCCTTTGTAAGCGGATGGAATACTATGGTGTCATCGATCCTGTTTAAAAATTCCGGCTTGAAGGTTTTCTTGACCTGCTCCAGAAGCCTTTCCTTCGTATCATTGTAAGTAACTTCTTTGGCTTCTGATTTAAAACCAAGCGAACCCTGTTTCCTGAATATATCCGCCCCCACATTCGACGTCATGATAAGTATGGTATTTCTGAAATCCACTTTTCTGCCGAAGCTGTCTGTCAGGCGCCCGTCTTCCAAAACCTGAAGCAGTATATTAAATACATCAGGATGCGCCTTTTCTATCTCGTCCAAAAGCACCACTGAATAAGGCCTGCGCCTTACTTTTTCCGTAAGCTGTCCGCCTTCTTCATAGCCCACGTACCCGGGAGGAGCGCCTACAAGCCTTGACACGTTAAATTTTTCCATGTATTCAGACATATCCAGTTGTATAAGGGCATTCTCATCGCCGAACATAAATTCCGCAAGCACTTTTCCCAGATGGGTCTTGCCTACGCCCGTAGGCCCGAGGAATATAAAAGAGCCTATAGGCCTCTTCGGATTCTTTATGCCTGCGCGCGAACGCCTGACTGCGTGGGCAATAGCGGTTATGGCCTCGTCCTGTCCTATGATCCTATTGTGCAGCTCCTCTTCCATCTTCATAAGCCTCTCAGACTCTTTTTCTTCAAGCCTGAAGATAGGTATGCCTGTCCATTTTGAAACTATATTGGCAATCATCTCCTCGTCAACCCTGGGCCGCGCCTCCATCCTGGCTTTTTTCCATTCTTCGCGCGTCTTGTCCAGCTTTGTACGAGCTTTTTTCTCTTCGTCCCTGAGATTGGCGGCCTTTTCAAAATCCTGGTTTTTTATCGCAGAATCTTTTTCTTTATGGATATTCTCTATGTCGCTCTCCATGTCTTTTATTTCTTTTGGGGCAGTCATTATGGAAAGTCTGGCCTTTGCGCCTGCTTCGTCTATGAGGTCTATCGCCTTGTCAGGCAAAAATCTTCCCGCTATATATCTGTCTGAAAATTTCGCAGCAGCCTCCACGGCGGAATCCGTAATCTCAACCCTGTGATGAGCCTCATATCTATCCCTGAGGCCTTTTAATATTCCGATTGTCTCATCCACGCTGGGCGGGTCTACCATGATTGTCTGAAAACGCCTTTCGAGCGCAGCGTCTTTTTCTATATGCTTTCTGTATTCATCAAGGGTTGTGGCGCCTATGCATTGTATCTCGCCTCTTGAAAGAGCCGGTTTCAATATATTAGAGGCGTCTATGGCGCCTTCTGCGCCGCCTGCGCCTACCAGCGTATGCAATTCATCAATAAAAATCATCACGTTTTCAGACCTTTTTATCTCATCCATAACAGCTTTTATTCTCTCTTCAAACTGGCCCCTGTATTTCGTGCCTGCCACCATGAGCGCCAGGTCAAGGATTATCACCTTTTTATCTTTTAATATCTCAGGCACATCGCCTTTTACTATCTTCTGCGCAAGGCCCTCCACTATCGCTGTCTTGCCTACCCCTGCCTCGCCTAAAAGAACAGGATTATTTTTTGTGCGCCTTGAAAGTATCTGGATAACCCTCTCTATCTCGTTCTCCCTGCCTATGACAGGATCTAATTTATTGTCGCGCGCAAGCTGGGTCAGGTTTCTGCCAAATGCGTCAAGCGCAGGAGTTTTAGAGCCGGATCTCTGCTGTCCCGGAGCGTGCCCGGCTGCGCCTTGTCCAGGGCCAGAGCCCTGGCCTTGCTGAGGAGCGTTGAAACCGGGCTGTATATTGGATCCTAAAAGTTCCGCTATCTCTTCCCTGACCTTATTCAGGTCGAGCCCGAGATTTATCAATACCTGGGACGCAACGCCTTCGCCTTCTCTTATAAGGCCCAGTAAAATATGTTCTGTGCCTATATAATTATGACCCAGAGACCTTGCCTCTTCGCTGGAAAGCTCTATGACTTTTTTAGCCGTGGGCGTAAACGGTATATCGCCGGAAACAACCATAGGCGGTCCGGGTTTTACAATCTTTTCTATTTCCATGCGTATCTGCTGCAGGTTCAACCCCATTTTCTGGAGAACTACCGCAGCCACGCCCTCGCCTTCTCTTATAAGCCCGAGCAATATATGCTCGGTACCTATATAATCGTGGTTAAACCTTTTTGCCTCTTCTTTTGCAAGCAATATTACTTTCCTGGCACGTTCCGTAAACCTGTTGAACATAACTCACTCCTCCTGTCTATTATTTCCCCAATTTTTCCCTGATGATCTCCGCCCTCTTGACATCCCTCTGATTCGGGCTGAGTTTTTTCTTCTCCAATTTCTGCAAATGAGCCGGCTGGGTTATCACAAAAAGTTCGTTTATAAGCGTCCTGTCCGCCTGCTTAATGACCCCCAAATCAACGCCAAGCCTTGCCAGAGAAAGAAGGTCGATGGTCTCTGTGCTGGTTATTATATGCGCGCTCTTCAGAGTGCCGTATGCCCGCCAAATTCTGTCTTCCAGGGCTTCTCTATTCTGCGCAAGAAGCGTCTCCCTGGCGCTCTGTTCGTGATCCACTATCTGTTTAATAATCCTGTCTATATTGTCAATTACATCCTCTTCTTTGTGCCCCAGGGAAACCTGATTTGATATCTGAAAAAAATTACCGCTTGCCTCTGTGCCTTCTCCGTACAGGCCCCGCGCGGTCAGGCTGAGTTTTGTAATTGCCTGCAGCACCTTCCCGATTTGTTTTGTCATTACAAGCGACGGCAGATGCAGCATTACACTAGCCCTCATGCCCGTGCCTGTGTTTGTCGGACAGGCTGTCAGATAACCAAAATCCACGGAATACGCAAAGTCAAGGGAGTTGCCGAGTTCAGTGTCTATATCATTCAATATCTGCCACGCCTCTTTTAAATTAAAGCCTGATTTCATGACCTGCATGCGTATATGATCCTCTTCGTTTATCATTATGCTGATAACCTCATCCTGGCCCACGCATAACCCTTTATTCTCCGAATCCACCATGTGTTCTTTGCTCATAAGATGCCTTTCCACGAGAAACTGCTTATCTATAGGATCAAGTTTTCCTATCTCGAGGAACAATGAATCTTTCAATTTCTTAATAGAAAGAATACTCTGTCTGGATGTTTCCAGCACAGTCTCCTGCTCTTTTTTGCTGGCCCAATGCGAAAAAGGATAATCAGCAAGGTTTCTCGCCAGCCTCACGCGCGAAGACATCACTATGTCGCAGACCGGACCCGTGCACCTGATCCACTCGCCTGTATTATTTAAGAGATCGTCTAATGTCATAGCCTCTCCTATTATTTATTATTCTTCTTCTCCGATTCCCTTATCTTATCGCGCAGCTTTGCAGCTTCTTCAAAATCCTCTTTCTGTATGGCTTTCTGAAGCTTTTCTTTCAGCGTATCCAGATCATTCTTCGCCTTTACCACCTTGGCTGCCCTTTTGGGAGATTTGCCGTAATGCTGCGTTGAACCGTGTATCCTTTTTAAAAGAGGGACCAGGGCTTCTTTGAATGTATTATAGCATTCGCCGCAGCCAAGCCTTCCGACCTTCTTAAAATCTTCATATGTAAGCCCGCACTTCGGGCATTTAAGTTTCACTGCCTCTGTCTTGGTCTTGGAAAACTGCGTACCCAAGTCAGCCAGGCCTGCCAGAAGGTCGGACAATCCGAAATGGCTCTCCATCTGCGCGCCTTTTTTCTGCGCGCATTCTTCGCACAGATGCAGCTCTGTTATCTGGTCGTCTATTATCTCTGTCAGATGAACAGTTGCCTGATTTTTAGCGCATATATTGCATACCATATGTCCCTCCGATTAATATTTTACGCCGTCTGTCTTTGTAAGTTTCCTGAATTCTTTCATCAGGTTCAACGTAGCCTTGCCCGGCTTTCCGGTTCCTATTATCCTCTTATCAACGCGGATAACAGGTATAATCTCAGCCGCTGTGCCTGTAAGAAAACACTCGTCTGCCGTATAGATATTATGCCTTGTAATAACTTCTTCCTTCACTGTTATGCCCTGCTTGCCGGCAATACCCATAACGCTTGCCCTGGTAATGCCTTTAAGGATGCCGAGATAAGCCGGGGGCGTGATAAGGGAATTATCTTTTATAATAAAAATATTATCTCCTGTGCATTCCGCCACATACCCCTGGGCAGTAAACATCAACGCCTCTTCGCATCCTGAATTTATCGCCTCTATCTTTGCGAGGATATTGTTCAGGTAATTCAAAGATTTTATCTGAGGGTTCAACGCCTCCGGAATATTCCTTGGCGTAGGGACCGTAATGATGCTCAAGCCTTCTTTATACAATGATTCAGGATAAAGCTTGATACTATCCGTTATGATGACAATAGACGCGTTCTTGCACTTTCTCGGGTCAAGCCCGAGATCCCCTGCGCCTCTTGTCACGATAAGCCTGATATAGGCATTATCCAGATTATTCAGTTTAAGCGCGCCCACTACTGCCTTGGCCATCTCTTCCTTTGTAAGAGAGATGCTCAGCATGATCCCGTGAGCTGATTCATACAGCCTGTCAATGTGTTCCTTGAGTTTAAACACAAGCCTGTCATATGAGCGGATGCCTTCAAACACGCCGTCACCGTACAAAAACCCGTGGTCAAAGACAGAAACCTTTGCCTGGTGTTTCTTAAAATATTCGCCGTTGATATAAATCTTTAATCCCATAAAATCCTCCCGTCTTTCATTTCTATTATTTTATGCGCCTTTCTGGCAATCTCCTTGTCGTGAGTGACAATCACGATTGCGGTTTTATGTTTTTTATTCAGACTGAATAATATATTCAATATCTCCTGTCCCATTTCAGAATCCAGGTTGCCTGTAGGCTCGTCGCACAATAATACTTTCGGATTATTTACGAGCGCCCTTGCTATAGCAACCCTCTGCTGCTCTCCTCCCGAGAGTTCTCCGGGCCTGTGGTGCATCCTTTTTCCAAGCCCCACGTCTTCCAGCAGTATTTCAGCTTTATTTCTTATGCCCTGTTTCCTGTTTCCTGCCTCCTGCCCCTTTATCAGCGCCGGCAATATTACATTTTCCAAAGCTGTAAACTCAGGCAACAAATGATAAAATTGGAACACAAACCCTATCTTTTGATTTCTGAATCTAGCCCTTTTAACGTCATCCAGGCTGTAAAAATCAGAATTGTCCAGAAATACCCTGCCTGAACTTGGCCTGTCTATACCTCCCAATATATGTAAAAGCGTTGACTTGCCGGCCCCTGAAGGGCCTACAATAGCTATTATCTCGTCTTTTCTTAATTCTAAGCTGACTCCCTTTAAGACATGCAGCTCTCTTTTTCCGTCTTTATATGTCTTATGAATATTGTCCGCTCGTAGCATGTCTACTCGTATCTAAGCGCTTCTACCGGCTCCATTTTCGCTGCCTGCCAGGACGGATAAAGCGTTGATAATAAACTTATGATCATTGCCGCAGCTATAACTGTTATTGCATCCCCCATCTCCAGATTAACGGGAAGCCTGTCTATATAATAAATATCCTTTGGCAGTTTTATAAATTGATACGTCTTTAATAAATACGAGATGCCGAAACCTCCTATGGCTCCCAGAACAGTCCCTGCAAAGCCTATCAAAAAACCGTCCAGCATAAATATCTTTCTTATGCTTTTATTGTCAGCGCCTATTGATTTTAGTATGCCTATATCTTTTGTCTTTTCCATCACCATCATTATGAGGGTACTGGCTATGTTGAAACACGCCACCACCACTATAAGAGCGAGTATTATAAACATGGTTATCTTTTCAAGCTTCAGCGCGCTGAAAAGATTTTTGTTCAATTCAGACCAGCTTCTGACCCAGTAATCAAAACCTATTTTTTCCTGGACATCTTTTTTTATATTGTCCGCCTTGTTTACGTCATCCACCCTCACGCCTATGCCGCCCGCCATATTGCCTGTATTGTAAAAGTTCTGGGCGCCTTCAAGATTTGTGAACACAAGATTCATGTCATATTCAAACATCCCTGAATTGAATATGCCGGCTATCTTAAAGCTTTTCGGCTTGGGATCTGCCGCAGAAATAAGAGAAATAGCATCTCCTATTTTTAAACCCAGCTTTAAAGAAAGCTCCTTTCCGATCAGGACAGTATCTTTTTTAACCTCTATCGTGCCGGATTCCAGGTATTTTTGTATATTAGTGACGTCCTTTTCTCTTGCCGGGTCTATGCCTCTTAATACTACCCCCAAGACCTGTTCATCCTGCCTTATCAGGGCCTGGCCGTTTATAAAAGGCGAACTTGCTTTCACATGGGGTATCTTATTTATCTCTGCTACAACAGCGTTATAATCGGTTATCCCGCCTTCTTTTTCAATTATTATATGCGAATTCGTACCTACTATCTTTTCGCGAAGGTCATTATCAAAACCGCTCATGACAGCCAATACTACAATAAGCGCTGTCACGCCCAAGGCTACGCCCATTATTGATATAAAACTTATAATGGAAATAAACTTTTCCTTGCGCCTCGATATTAAATATCTAAAACTGATCCATAATTCGTATGACATATCTATGCTTCCGGTTTTAACTGCGGGAATAAGATTACATCTCTTATAGACGGCTGATTTGCAAAAAGCATTACCATCCTGTCAATGCCTATGCCGAGCCCGCCTGCCGGCGGCATCCCGTATTCCAACGCCCTCACAAAATCCTCATCTATTTTCTTTACGCCTTCCTGCCCGACCAGTTGCTCCTCAAATCTTTTTTTCTGCTCTATAGGATCATTCAATTCTGAATACGCATTTGCGATTTCCATTCCGCCCATAAAAAGCTCAAACCTGTCTGTCAAAAGCGGGTTTTCTTTTTTCCTTTTTGCAAGAGGGCACAGTTCGGCAAATAAATCCACCACAAAGATAGGTCTGTCCCCCGTCTCAGGCTCTAGCATCTCTGTTATGATGTTGGCTATCTGAGAACGCGTAATATCCTTTGCTTTAAAATCTATACTCTTGGCTTTAAGCTTTTTTACCCACACATCGGAAGAATCGTCCGGATTTATATCAAACTTCTTTTTTATCTCTTCGGCGAATGACCATCTCGGCCACGGAGGAGTCAGGTCAATAAGTTCTT
>PCTH01000019.1 GCA_002771475.1 Candidatus Omnitrophica bacterium CG22_combo_CG10-13_8_21_14_all_43_16
TCCCTGTCCCTCTGGTATACCGACCTGTATTTAGGTTCTACCTCAAGATATTTCCTGCCTTTAGTATCCTTGGAGTGCATTGCATAAGGCGCAAGCAAATCGCATTCTCTTTTTTCTATCTCTTTGCGTGTTAACATGTATATTTTTTTGGCATGCCTACCAGAGTAAAACTGTTTATTCAACCAAAAGCTTATATAATTCTTTCAGCGATTGCGGCACGACCTTTGTGCCAGCCACAACAGGCATAAAGTTGCAGTCGCCCTTCCACCTGGGGACTATATGGATATGAAGATGGTCTTTATATCCTGCCCCGGCTATCTTGCCTGTATTTATGCCTATATTAAAGCCCTGCGGTTTCAGCTTTTTTTCAAGCAAAACCTGCATGTCCCTCGTAAGCTTTATTATATCCATAAGTTCCAAATCATTCAATCCTTTTAAATCTTTTACATGCCTGAAAGGCGATACCATTACATGACCATTATTGTAAGGGTATCTGTTCAGCATGGCAAATGAATACAGGGATCTTTTTACAATAAAAAGATTTTTATTCTCTTTGCCTTTAATGCAGAATATGCAGCCCTTTATTTTCCTGATTTTTATAAATACGTTTCTCCACGGAGCCCATAGTTTATCCATGATTTATAGTTTGCATATCTCGGCTTTTACAGCCCCGGCCTTGCCTATTTCTATTATGCCGTAGGATCTGTATGGCGCGTATACTGTATCAGTAGCGCTGCCAGGATTAAAAAAGAGTACCCCGTCTATATATTCATTTTTAGGACAATGAGAATGTCCGAATATTATTATGTCAGGATTTTCCTTAAAAAATTCGTTTTTTAAAATACCTACCAGTTTGTCTGGATGGCCGTACCCATGCATAACGCATATTTTTTTTCCTTCTATGTTGAAAATCTTTTTCTCTGCCAGCCTGGGTTTCAGGCTATGGCTGTCCATATTTCCGCAAACAGCCTCTGTCTTCGACATCTTGTTGAGAGCTTCTAATACGCATATGTCTGTCAGGTCTCCGGCATGGATAATAAAGTCGCATTTCTTGAAATCCGCTATTAACTTTTCAGGTAATTCGCAGTTAGTCCTGGACAAATGCGTATCTGATATGATGCCTATTTTCATAGCCTGATCATCCCGATATGTGCGGCTTACCATACAGATCCATCAGCACGTTCAGGTCCTCCGCATTCCAGGTCCAGAACTTTGCTTCTTTTGCCATAAGGTACGCGTTTTCGTTTACGCCGGAGAATGCTATAACTATGTTTCTGTTTACCTTTGAGTTTTTTTTCTGTTCCCGGCTATTTTTTATTATATCCAGCATATCATTTTCAGTGATATTCTCTTTTTTGATCATACATAGCCATTTTTGCCTTCCATTGGTTGCCAAAATAGCGTTTTGAGCGTTTTTATCCCCTTCAAGCTTTTCAACATTCGTAAAGGATATAAATTTATGTTTTTTACCGTTCAATTGTATTATGTCGTTTTTAAATAGCTTGAATAATTCTACTATCCTGGAGGAAAGCTCTTTTTCAAACTCCCTGCTGAACATAGTAAACTTATGCGATATATCTTTTTTGAAGGACAGCTCTTCTGCAAGTTCGTCCATGCTGAAAGACGAAATCCTTTTTATGTATACTGATTTAAGCCAAAACCTGAACAGTCTGTCTGTAAATCTGTAAAATGCTCCGTTGCGCGCAATAATATCCAGCTGGATCATGTTATTCAATATTCTGGAGACTTCGCCTGATTGCAATCTGGCAGCTTTTGCAATATCGCCCTGTTTTTTATTTTCTGAAGAAAGCGCTATAAGCACTGATATGGACTTTGAAAGCAGTTTGCCTTCGGAAAGATTAAAAAGAAGGTTGTAAAAATATTGGTTCAGGATGCCGGTTTTTCTAAATAAGGTATCTATGAATGAGCGCTCTATCAGGTCCTGGTGGTTTTTCTGCGGTATTCTTTTGGAGAATACCGCCCTTTCAATCTCGTCGCATACTGACTGCATGTAAAAAGGCCTGTTGCCTGTAAACGAAGCTATAAAATCCAGGTAGGCCTGCGGTAGCGCAATGCCTTTTATGTTCGCTTGCAGAAAAGCCCTGCCGCTGGCTATGTCAAGAGGTTTTAAGAAAAATTTCTCAAAGTTGCCGAATAAAAGCGCTAATTTTTCATTTACCAGGCGCAGAGATAATGCTGTCCTGGAGCTCACAAGCATGTACATGGTATCTTTTTGTATCATTATCTTTTTTGCAATCGTACCGAATGGGTTTTTCAGGGCAAAATTATCCAGATTATGAAATTCATCCAGTATGAGGACGCAGCGTTTTTTGGTTTCTCCGGATAAGACGCTCGGTATGTCCAGCATAAACGAAAACGCCTCGTCTATCTTGGCCCTTTCTAGATCTTGCAGAACCCTTATGCATATTTGGGCAGTCTTTGGATAGTCTCTTGCCAAGTCTTCTATTAAAAGGACTGTGTCTTGGGGGGTCGTAAGCAGCGGGTCTGATTTTACAACCTGCGATAATATGGCTTTTATAAATCTTTTTGCGCAGAATTCAAAAGGCTCTATTTTTATTTCAAGGTATGAGGGGATAATGGCCTCTTTTTTCAACAATTCCGAAGAAAAAATATTTTTTATAAGCGTGGTCTTCCCTATGCAGGGTTCTCCAAATATGGCTATGTTCTGCCTGTATCCTTCGCTAAAGGAATTAACCCTGTGTATAAGCGTATTTAATATCTCTTCCCGGTCGTTTGGCATATCCTGGAGCGGGTGATGGGAATCGGCGCTTCGCCCTTCGGGCGAAGTCGGCCACCCGTCCGCTAAACAGATGCTCCTATCTGTCGCATCTAGCGGACTCCCTTCGATTCCCGGTTAAATATCCTGGAGCGGGTGATGGGAATCGAACCCACGCTACGAGCTTGGGAAGCTCGCGTTCTACCATTGAACTACACCCGCGCGATTACATTGCAATCAATTTTTTAAAATCCCCGTACCTTTTTTCTATAGTTTTTTTGTTGATTTTTAAGAACCTGTTAATACTGAAATCCTGTACTGTAAAAGAGGCCATCACGCTTCCCCATAAAAGCGCATTTTTAATATTTTTTTCGTTTATCTTATTAGTTTTTGCAAGGTATCCCATAAACCCACCTGCGAAAGTATCTCCTGCGCCAGTCGGATCTCTAACATCTTCCAGCAGGTACGCAGGCACCATAAAGATAAAATCTTTAGAAAATAGTATGGCCCCGTATTCGCCTCTTTTAACCACTGCAAACTTGGGCCCCAGGCTAAGCAGATATTTTCCAGCCTTCAGCATGTTGGACTCGCCTGATAGCATCTTGGCTTCCATATCATTCAGAAATACTATAGAAGTCTTTTTTATCATTTCTTTAAGAGAGCTGTTTTTATTTTTAATCCAGTGGTTCATGGAATCGCAACCTATGAATCTTTTGCCGGAAAATCTTTTAAGTATAAATATCTGTAAGTCAGGGTCTATATTTGCTAAAAATATATATTTGCTTTTCTCGTATCCTTTTGGCAGGCAAGGCTTGAATTCCGCGAATACGTTTAACTGCGTCTCGATGGTTTCCGCACAATTCATATCTTTAACATAAGATCCTTCCCATCTGAAGGTCAAGCCGTCTTTTACCTCTAGTCCTTTCAAGTCCACGCCGAAAGATGTTATGGTTTTGCGGTGCGCGTCAGGGAAATCCGAGCCTACTGTCGCAACCAGATTTACAGGCGCAAAAAAACTTGCACTTATAGAAAAATAGGCTGCGGATCCGCCCAGTATCTCTTTTGAATAACCCGCCGGAGACTTTATCGTATCAAGCGCCACTGACCCTATAACAAGTATTTCATTGAATGCTGTCATTTTTCTGGTTGCGTTATGATGGGAGTGCGACTTCCTACGGGAGTCGCACTCCCATCATCATAAAGACATTTTTCCATAATTTTCATGGAACAATAGTCGCTGCACATCGTGCAGAAGTCTTTGTCTACGGATATAGAAGATTTTCTGTACTCAGCTGCCTTAACAGGGTCTATTGATTTTTTGATCTGGCCTTTCCAGTCTCTTTTTGACCTGAGCCTAGACATGGACATGTCCCAGTCTATAGCGCCGGGCAGCCGCTTTGCTATATCAGCTGCGTGGCCCGCTATCCTTGAAGCAATGACCCCGTTTTTAACATCTTCTTCATTCGGTATTCTTAAATGTTCTGACGGCGTTACGTAGCACAGAAAATCTGCGCCGTAAAAAGCAGCCAGAGCGCCTCCTATGGCGCCTGTTATGTGGTCATATCCGGGAGCTATGTCTGTGACAAGCGGGCCAAGGACATAAAAAGGCGCATTATTGCACAGTCTCTTTTGTAAAATAATATTGGCCTCTATCTGGTCTATCGGCACATGGCCCGGGCCTTCTATTATAACCTGGACATTATTTTTTCTAGCCCTGTCGCTGAGTTCTCCCAGCATAATAAGCTCTTGTATCTGAGGCCGGTCAGTCGCATCTACAAGAGTTCCGGGCCTAAGCCCGTCTCCCAGGCTCAAGGTCACGTCATGTTTTTTTGCAATTTTTAATATATCATCAAAATATTCATAAAAGGGATTTTCTTTTTTATTAACAATCATCCACTCTGCCAGAAAAGAACCGCCTCTTGAAACTATGTTTATGAGCCTTTTTTGTTTTTTAAGCCTTTCTATGACGCCCTGCGTTATGCCAGAGTGGATAGTAAAAAAATCCACGCCTTCTGATGCCTGCGCCTCAAGAATTTCCAGAATATCCTGCGGTTTTATTCTGGAGATATGGCCTCTTTTTTTAGCCGCCATAATGGCTACTTCGTATATAGGGACAGTGCCTATGGGAACTTTTGAATTTTTCAAAACTAATCTGCGGATTTTTTTAAGATTGCCTCCCGTGCTGAGATCCATCACTGCATCTGCGCCGTATTTTATTGCTATATCCATTTTTCTGAGCTCTTTATCGATATTTAGGCTATTTTTGGACGTGCCTATATTCGCATTGACTTTTACCCGCAGGCCTTCGCCTACCGCGCAGGGATTAATCTTTCTTTTTGAATTTTTTATTAAGACTATTTTACCTTCTTTTATGCGGGTTTTTAATAAGTCTAAAGAGATGCGTTCATTTTTTGAGACATATCGCATTTGAGGCGAGATTTTATTTAGTTTCGCAAGGTCTACTTGAGTCATTTCAGGTTCTTTTCAATAAATTTTTTGTAGCCAGGTAAGGGTTTTTTGCTTTAAGTATAGCCCGTACGACAGCTATTCTTTTCACGCCTAGCGTTCTCACTTCTTCTATGTTTGTCTGATTGATCCCGCCTATTGCCACGAGCGGAATCCGTATCTTTTTTGCAATCTGTTTTAATGTTTCCAATCCAGCCAGTTTGTAATCCGGTTTTACGGGGGTCTTAAAAATCGATCCTACTGCAATATAGTCTACAGGCTGTTTTTGGGCATATAGAGCTTCATTTAGAGAGCTGACTGAAAACCCTATTAGCTTTTTCTTGCCGAGGATTCTTCTGGCTGTTTTTATAGGCATGTCCGTAGGGCCTAAATGCACGCCATCAGCACCCAGCGCCAGAACCATGTGAACCCTGTCATTTATTATAAAAAGAGCTTTGCCTTTCAGTAGTTTTTTTATTTTAAGTCCTGTTTCAAAAAAGCTTATATCGCTCGCTGTTTTATCCCTAAATTGAATCATGTCCAAGCCTGCCTTTAGAGGCCCAGACAATGCGTTAAGTAAATCTCTGCCATTGAGAATATCGTTATCTGTTACGAGATACAAGCCTGGCTTTTTTAACAATGTTTTTTTCAACATCATAAGCGTTAAACCTGAGTTTTCTATATCCCCGGCTTATTTTTTCATCTATTAGTTTAAAACACTCCTCAAGAACCCTTAAAGATTCCTTAACGCGTTCTATGTTGGACATAAAAATATCAGAAATGTCTACGCCTGTTCCTTTCCGGAAATCTATAAATTTTGCCTTATCTGTGCAGGTATCCCTGCAGGATAAAAGCTGGACTAGGGATATTTTTTTTGATTTCAGCACCAAATCTATTGCCCTATGCCTTATTGTCTTTAAAGATTTTGTAGCGTTTTTGTTCTCCAAGCCAAATCTTGCTATATCCTCGCAGACCCTTAGTCCTTCGCGCGTCCTGTTTAAGTTAGCATCTATAATTTGAAACAGCTTATTATCTATCATACCTTAACAATAATTGAAAAAATGACATTGTTGAATTTTTAGTTGTTTTGGATTTTGGATATAATGTTGCGGGTTGAAAAGCCTTTTATATAGACAAGGCTTTTTACTTTACCGCCGTATGATTCCACGAAATCAGAACCTACGATGTCTTCTTTTTTCCAATCCCCGCCTTTAACGAGCACGTCCGGCTTGACTAACTTTATAAGCTTTAAAGGCGTCATGTCATTAAATACTACCACGATATCTACTGCCTCCAATGCGGCAAGTAAAATCGCCCTGTTTTTTTGAGCTATAACAGGCCTGGATTTCCCCTTCAGCTTTTTCACTGATCCATCGCTATTAAGGCCTATAACAAGCGTGTCGCCTAAAGATTTTGCCTTCGCAAGATAGTTTACGTGCCCGGCGTGAAGGATATCAAAGCAGCCGTTCGTGAACACAATTTTTTTATTTTTTTGTTTTAATTTTTTTATAGCTCCTGCTATCTGGGGAAGGGTTTTTATCTTATTAGAAAGCATCTTCTATGAGCTCGCATACAATATGGCCTATTGCAATATGAGCTTCCTGTATCCTTGGGGTGCTGTTGGATGGGACTCTGACGCAGATATCCGCTGCCTTGCAAAGCTCTCCTTTTTTATCCCCTGTCAAAGCGGCTGTTTTGAGACCCATGCTTGATGCCTTTAAAATGCCCGCTACCACATTCTTTGAGCTGCCGCTCGTGGATAATCCTATAGCCATGTCTCCTTTATTGCCCAAAGCCTCTACCTGCCTTTCAAAAATATAATCAAAATTATAATCATTCCCAAGCGCGGTAAGAATAGAGCTATTAGCTGTGAGGGCTATTACCGGAAAAGCTTTTCTTTCTTTTTTAAACCTGCCCACAAGCTCTGCGGCAATATGCAGGCTGTCAGTAGCGCTGCCGCCGTTTCCGAACAATAAAATCTTTCGGCCTGATTTTATTGTTTTAAGCATTGCGCTTGCAAGCTTTTCAATGTCTTTTACATTGTTTTCAAGCACTTTATTTTTTGTTTCTATGCTTTCTTTTAGAAGTTTTTCTATCTTTTTTTTCATATTTATGGTTATCCGAAGAATATTTTCGCTATGTTATAAAGTTCCATATCCACTGTCTTGAGTTCGCTCACAGCTGCTTCCAGGGGAACAGCTATTATTTTATTGCCCGAGAGGCTCGCCATCTTGCCGTAATCCTTTTTCAGCACCAGCTCCATTGTTTTTATGCCGAATCTCGTGCCCAACACCCTGTCAAATGCCGTAGGCGTTCCGCCTCTTTGTATGTGACCCAACACAGTAACCCTTGTTTCATAACCTGTTCTTTTTTCTATTTCTTCTGCTATCCTCTGGCCTATGCCGCCTAATCTTACGTGTCCGAATGCATCCAGCTTCTCTTCCTGGGTCACCATACCTTGCTTAAACTGCGCGCCTTCAGCAGCAACCACCATGCTGAAAGTCTTGCCCCTGGAGTGTCTCTTTTTTATAATCGCGCACACCTCTTCTATGTCTATCGGGACTTCCGGTATAAGAATGACGTCTGCTCCGCCTGCAATGCCTGACTCAAGCGCTATCCATCCAGCATGCCTGCCCATTACCTCAACCACCATTATTCTGTTATGTGATTCAGCTGTTGTGTGAAGCCTGTCAATCGCATCTGTTGCAATATTAATAGCGGTATCAAACCCGAAAGTTACATCTGTGCAGCTTAAATCATTGTCTATCGTCTTTGGCGCAGCCACTACATTGAAACCTTCTTTGTGTAATTTATTCGCAACTCCCAGCGTATCTTCTCCTCCCACAGCTATCAGGGCTTCAAGCCCCAGCTTTTTAAAGTTTTCCTTGGCCTTTTTCAAATCATCTTCTTTTTTATATGGATTAATCCTGGATGTCCCCAGGATGGTTCCGCCTTTCGGTAATATGCCTGAAACAGATTGAATGTTTAATTCAACAGTGTCATTTTCAATAAGGCCTTTCCATCCGTTTTTTATTCCTATGACCTGATAGTTTTCCTGAATTGCGTACCTTACAACAGCCCTTATTACAGGGTTTAATCCAGGGCAATCCCCTCCGCCTGTCAATATTCCCACTTTCTTCATAATTCTAAAGTCCTCCTTTTTAATTTATTCTCCTGTGCCTAAAAGCTTTTCAACGTAGTCTGTGGCAAAATCCCCTCTTAAAAACAGCGTATCGCTCATCACGTGCTTATGGAAAGGTATAGTGGTCTTTATGGGCGTTATCATAAACTCATCCAGGGCCCTTTGCATCGTCCTTATAGCCTCTTGCCTGGAATTTCCATAACAGATAAGCTTGGCTATCATGGAGTCATAATACGGAGATATCGTATATCCTGAATAAACATGCGAATCCACCCTTACTCCCGGGCCGCCAGGCGCCAGAAATAGCTCCACTTTTCCGGGGCACGGCATAAAATTTTTCTCCGGGTTTTCCGCATTAATCCTGCATTCTATGGCAGCGCCTTTTATTTTTATATCATCTTGCTTAAAGCCCAACTTCATGCCGCTGGCTATCTTTATCTGTTCTTTTACCAGATCTATGCCTGTCACTATCTCTGTTATCGGATGCTCCACCTGTATTCTGGTGTTTACCTCAAGAAAATAGAAATTCTCGTACCTGTCAAAAAGAAATTCCACTGTTCCTGCGTTCAGGTAATTACAGGCCTTGGCAGCCTTAATCGCCATATCGCTGACTTTTTTCCTTAACTTTGAATCTATGGCCGGGGAAGGCGCCTCTTCTATCAATTTCTGATGCCGCCTTTGAATAGTACAATCTCTCTCACCCAAAGATACAATATGACCATATTTATCAGCCAGTATCTGCACCTCTATATGTCTCGGCCTTTCAACATATTTTTCGAGATACACGTCAGCATTTCCAAAAGCAGCTTCTGCCTCCTGCTGCGCAGTTATGAGCGAGCTGATCAATCTTACGTCATTATGGCATACCCTCATGCCTTTGCCTCCGCCGCCTGCGGACGCCTTAATTATTACGGGATATTTTAATCTCTTTGCTGTTTTTACAGCGTCTTCTTTTGTTTTTATAATGCTCTGGCTTCCCGGGATAACAGGTATGCCTACCTTTTGCATCGTAAGCCTGGCTGTCATTTTGTCGCCCATCATCCTCATGTTTTCAGGCGTTGGGCCGATAAAAGTTATGTCGCAGGATTCGCATATTTCTGCAAAATGGGCGTTTTCCGCCAAGAATCCGTATCCCGGGTGTATTGCATCAACGTCTGTTATTTCAGCAGCGCTTATAATAGCCGGGATGTTGAGATAACTTTCAGAACTTTGCGCAGGTCCTATACATACGGCTTCATCGGCAAGCTTTACGTGTAAGGAATCGCTATCCGGTTCTGAATAAACAGCGACAGTCTTTATGCCCATTTCTTTACAGGCCCGGATAATCCTTACTGCAACTTCCCCTCGATTAGCAATTAAAATTTTTGAGAACATAACAAATTTTTCCTTAGTCAATTTGACTCGCCAAAGAACTTTGACGGGTCAAATTCACCGGCTATTTTACATTGGCTCCAACATGAACAGCGCCTGGCCGTATTCAATAGACCTGGCGTTCTCTACGAGTATCTCTGTGACCTTGCCCCTGACCTCTGATTTTATTTCATTCATGAGCTTCATAGCTTCAATAATACACACCACTTGCCCCACTTCTACAGTCTGGCCTATTTCGACATAAGGCTTTGTCTCAGGATTGGCTGATCTGTAAAACGTGCCTACCATCGGCGCCTTTATAGCTATAACATTTCGTTCAGGCTTACCGGGCTCAGCAGGCTTCTCGCCTGCCTTGACAATCTGGGCGACGCTGGGAGCAATGCGTTCCTCTGCGATAGTCTCTATTTTGCCCGATGCAGATTTTCTGAGCCTGATTTTCATCCCGTCCCGTTCAATCTCAAGCTCCATAAGCTCATTTTCATTCATAAGCGTTATTAATTCCTTGATCTCTTTTAGATTCATGTTCGGTCTCCTTTTATACCCTGCCTACGTATTCTTTTGTCCTTGTGTCTATACGCACCATATCCCCCTCGCTGACAAAAAGAGGTACTGACACAATAAGCCCTGTTTCTGTCTTTGCCGGCTTATTGCCGGACTTGGATGTATCGCCCCTGATCCCAGGCTCGGTAGATATTATTTTTAGATCTATAAATATAGGAGGTTCCAGGGTAAGTACCCGGCCTTTGTAGATAAGGGCTGTTACCTCCATATTTTCTTTAAGATAATTTTCCACCTGGCTTATCTGATCACGGTGAAGAGGAAATTGATCGTATGTATCGCGATCCATAAATTCATAGATATCTCCGGAGCTATATAAATATTGAAAAGTCCTTTTGTCTATGTCAATCGTTTCTATCTTTTCGTTTCTGAAAGTACGTTCCAGTATCGCGCCTGTTTTTATGTTTTTTAATTTCGTACGGACAAACGCGCTGCCTTTTCCCGGCTTTACGTTTTCATAACTTACAACATAATAAACTGTACCTTCCAGTTCTATATTTAAGCCATTCTTTATAGCGTTAATTCCTACCTGCATATTTTACTGCTCCTTTTGTCAAAACTTCGCACCCATTTTTGGTGATAAGCACCGTATCTTCTATTCTTATCCCGCCCCAACCAGGGATATAAATCCCTGGCTCAACGGTTATAACCATGCCCTTTTCGAGCCTTATTTTGCTGTTCTGGGAAATAGCCGGGATTTCGTGGGTTTCGCGGCCTATGCCGTGGCCCAGGCTGTGAAGGAAAAAGCTTCCCATGCCTCTATCTGATATATACTGGCGGGAAACAGCATCTATATCTTTTGCATAAACGCCCGGCTTCAGACTCTCGATAGCTATGCTTTGGCTAGCCAGAACGGCTGTGTATATATGCAAATACTTATGACTGATTTTACCCAAAAAAATCGTCCTTGTCAAGTCGGAATTATACCCGGAATATATGGCCCCGAGATCTATTATGACCATCTCGTGCCGGTTTATAACCCTATCGGACGGAGCTGCGTGCGGCATTGATGAATTTTTTCCGGAGGCTACTATTATATCAAAACCTGCCGGCTCTAAATTATTTTTCAAGGCGTACGTTTCTATTCCGCGTCTTACGCTATTTTCGCTCTTCCCCTGTTTTGTAATTTTAACCGCATAATTCATGAGCCTTGCCCCGTCCTTGCAGGCCTGCCTTATATCTCGTATCTCGCTATCGTCTTTTATCATTCTGATATTTTCTACGACGGCCGTTAGCGGGATAAGTTTTCTGTTGCCCAGGAGCTTTTTTAGCTTCAAATAGCCCTGATAAGTAAAATGATCTGCCTCAAAACCTATGCTCCTGGAATTGGTTTCAGCGCATGCTTCTATTATAACCTGACTCAGGTCTTTAGCCTTAGTGATCCTGACAGAGCATTTTATTGCGGATTTTTTATATTCCTCTTCATATCTTGAATCAGTTATCAGTATATTTTTCCCCGGGGATACAAAAAGAAGCGAGTCTTCGCCTCTAGCGCCTGTAAGGTACGATATGTTTTCTTTTTTTCTGACTAGAAAAGCATCAAGGGGCTTGTTGATTAAAAACTTAACTAATCTTTTCTGCCTATTATTGTATTTCATATGCAGCTACTTTGATTTTTTTACAAGATTGATTGCTGCGTCAAGGCCATAAAAGTAACTATCTGCTCCGAACCCTGAAACCTGGCCTTTTGCAACGGAGGAAATCAGCGAAATGTGCCTGAAATCCTCTCTAGCGTAAATATTAGAGAGGTGCACCTCTACAGTAGGAATATCAATGGCTGATATTGCGTCTCTGATAGCAACGCTTGTATGTGTATATGCAGCCGGATTTATAAGAATGGCGCTGTACTTATTTCCGGCCTTGCCTATCTTATCCACTATTTCGCCTTCATGGTTTGACTGGAAAATATCCAGCGTTACTTTTTTCTTTCCGGCTATCTCTTTAAGTTTCTTATTAATGCTTTCCATGGTGATTTTGCCGTACACCTCCGGCTCTCTTTTTCCAAGTAGATTCAGATTTGGGCCATGGATAACCAATACTTTAATCATAAAAACTCCTTTAAGCTGTCTGTGTCAATGATGGGAGTCGCACTCCCATCATAGTTGTTACTCCGCTTCTTCTATGAGCATTACAGGTATTCCGTCCCTGATAGGATATTTTTTCCCGCATTTTACGCAGCAGATCTTATTATCTTTTAATTCCACATCCTGTTTGCACGCAGGGCACGCCAATATAGCTAATAATTCCTTGTCAATCATTTAGATCTCCTCCTTTGATCTTTACGGGACACGCCAACTGGTATATCCCTCCGATCAAGCTGTATATCATTATCAACCCAAGCCATAAAATAGACACTGCAAATGCCTTTTCAGGCCCCATATAGCCTTTAAGAAAATATACAAATGCCCCTTCCCTGACTCCAAGCCCGTTTAAAGAAGGGAGCATGCTTACAGCCCATACAAGCGGAATTATAAGGAACAGCCTGAATAAAGGCATATTGCCGCCTATAGATAATACAAATAAATAGATATTCATTATAGCGAGCGATTGAAGGAAAAGAGACAGTATTATACCTTTCACTAAAATTCCGGGGCTGTTTCTGTAAAGATTCACAGCAGTGTATAATTTCAACGCTTTTTCTTTTATTTTATTGAATATGCCTTTTCCTCCGGAAGAAATCCCGGCTGGAACGTTATTTTTTTTAAGCAGAAAAAATATCATCAATGCCACCAGGATAAAAACAACCAGCACTCCCCATATGATAAATTTATTATCCACGCTCTTTCCTATGAAAAGAAGCCCTGTCAGAGCTACCAGCAAAGTGGCTATCAGGCCCAGAAGCCTGTCAGCCAATACAGCAGCATAAGAGGCAACCTTGTTGCTGGTTTTTTTGGAAGCGTAATACGCCTTTGCTATATCTCCCCCTATTGCTGTCGGTAAAAAATTATTAAAGAAATACCCTATAAACGTGAGGTAAATAGCGTCTTTCATAGACAATAAAATCTTTTGACCGGACATGAGGAGTTTTAATCTGTAAGCAACAGCTATGGAAAGCGGTATATTAACAAGGACTGCAAATAGAATCAGCGTCTTGTCAGAACTTTTAAAAATGCCAATCACCTCTTTTGCGTCTTTTCTCATTAGCCATATCAAAAGAAAAAGCAGGCCGAAGCTCAAGGTGAATCTCAATATAATAGATAACCTGTTTTTTACCATATAATCATCCCTGCATAGCCTACTACAGAACTGTAGTCGCCGGACGTATCTCCGCTTGTCTGGTATTTTACAAGGCCTGACTTAGTAGCGCCCAGTTTCTTGCATAAGCTTATCAGGGTACATGTCGGCGCAATTCCGCACATGGATATATCTTTCTGCCTGACCACATTAAATAATTTTTCCTCGTCCATGGTCAATATCGCGTCTATGGCTAGCCTGTCTTTTTGTTTGGCAGTCTCTTCTGATTCATAGTGCGTCATATCAGTGCTGGCCATAAATAAACCTGTCCTGCCGACCTTCTGAAAGCCGGCTGCTATTTCCTCGCCCAGTTTCTGATATTCCGCAAGGCTTCCCTGCGAAATAACTATAGGCACTATCTTTATATCGCTTTCCAGGTATTGTATAAAAGGCAGTTCCACCTCTATCGAATGCTCGTACATGTGAGCAAGCGTGTCTTTTTTCAGCAGCGCGCTTTCCCTTAGAATAGATTCTGCGATTTCAACATCTATCTTTACCTCTCCCATCGGAGTGGACCACTTGCCCTCTGTCATAATGCTGAATCTTTCTCCTGCGGATGTATGATTAGTGCCCAAGATTATAACTGTTTTTTTAAGCATTACTTTTGCTATTGTAAGGCCTGCCACGTATCCGGAATATACATAACCCGCATGCGGCATTATCACGCCTATAGCGTCCTGTTTTTCCGAAGAAACTTCTATCAGGCCGGAGAGCATCTTTCTGAGGCTTTCTTCAGTCTGGGGATAAAATTGTCCTGCTACAACAGGTCTTCGTATCACTGGCTACCTTTTAAAATTAATATTGCGCATTTATCCAGCGTTAAAATTCTTTTTGCCGCAGCCTTGACATCTTCCGGCCTGACAGCATCTATATTTTTATCAAAGTTTTTGTAATTATCATAGCCCAGGCCGTAAAGTTCGTCCATTGTTATGCTAAAAATAAAACTGGAATTAGACTGCATGCCTGCTTTGCGCATGGCTTTTATATAATTTTTAGATTTTTCTATATCCTCTTTTTTTACTCCGTCTCTGCGCAGCTTATTCAATTCCCTGAATACCCCATTCTTTACTTTAGCTGCGTTTTGTTTTGAGGTCAAGCCGTATATAGCCAGATATCCGGGGTCTATGCCCAATACATTAAAAGCCCCCACTGCGTAGGCAAGGCCTTTTTCTCCCCGGATGTTTTTAAATAATACCCCGGAAGAATTTGACAGAATATCAGCGAGTATTTCTACAGCGTACTTGTCTTTATCATAGATGTCTATTCCGCGAAACCCTACAAGCACAAGCGACTGGCTTTTATCTGTAGTTACGATATTCTCCCTTATTTTTTCAATAGGAGGTTCTTTTATCGGGGAAGGTTTCAACCCCTCTCCTATGAATATCTTTGAGAAATACTTTTCAACCAGGCTTTGCATTTCATCGCTTTGGAAATCCCCTGATACGCCTATCGCAATATTATCCAAAGAAACAGTTTTTTTATAAAAATCCTTTACTTTCTCTATTGCGATTTTATCAATGCTCTTCAGGCTGCCTGTTGCCTGAAACCCGTAAGGATGGGTTTTAAAAAGCATCTCTTTTAATAATCTGTGGCCATGGTTAACCAGCTCGTTGTCCTGCATCTTTATGGCTTCTATCATCTCGGTTTTTTCTCTCTTAAACTCTTCTTCCGGAAAAACAGAACTAACGCAGATATCGGAAGCAAGCTTTAGCGCATCTTCTATGTGCTCTTTAAGGCATGTTATATTAATCCCTGCGCTATTATTTCCGGAATAAGTTCCGAGCGATATAGCCCTTGATTCGTAGAACCTGGCGATCTCGCTTCTCGACATAGAGCTTGTGCCATCCATAAGCATCCGGCTGGATAGCATTGAAATGCCGTTATTATTTTCATTCTCAGCTCTCACCCCGCCTCTAGATAAAATAGATACGGCTATTACAGGCAAGCTGTGGTTTTCGGAAATAACTAACGGGATCCCGCTAGAAAGCAAAACTTTTCTGACGTCCTCTCTTTTTTTTTCAAGGCCGGTATCGTCCTCTTTCTTCAAGGACTTCCCGGATTTACTGAGAATAGTAACGGTCATGTTGTGAACGTTGAGATATTTTGAAACTGCTTGTTTTATGTCTTCCGGGGTTACAGCCTTTATGTTTTCCACGTATTGCTTAAAGAAATCCGGACTGCCTGTTAATAGCTGGCTCTGCGCTATATCATTTGCCTGGGCATGGATAGTTTCTTTCTGGAACACATAGGCTGCTATAAAATTATTTTTCGCTTTTAAAAGTTCATCTTCACTGACTCCGTTTTGTTTCAAGTTTTCTATCTGACTTATTATGGCGTTGATTGCCCTTGGTGTGTTTTCTTCCTTCAATACGCTGGAGATTATAAAAAGTCCAGGGTCTTTAGGAGTATAGTTGTAAGCTGAAACAGAAAGCAATAGCCGGTCTTTCATTCTCAGTTTTTCATTCAGGATAGAGCTCTCTCCCTGGCCCATTATAAAGGCCAAAAGATCCATTGCGTATAAATCATCATCCAGCAGGCCGGTAGAGTGAAAACTTAAATTCATATACGCGCCGTCTATATCAGTTTTTTCTTCTAAAAATCTTTCTGCTGCCTGAGGCGGCTCTTTCGGCCTGATAGTTATAGTATTGTTCCCGCGCGGGATCGCCCCAAAAGACAAATTTATTTTACGAAGCGCCTCTTCTGCATTTATATCCCCGACCAGAGAAATAGTCATTTTTTCCGGCGCATAATGAGACTTGAAAAATTTTACAATGTCTTCTTTCGTCAACTTTATAAAATTTTCTTTATATCCTATTGCCGGGATACGGTAAGGATGCGCGAGAAATGCTGTCTCAAATGTCATGCGGGAAAGTTTTTTATCAGGGTCATCTTTATTCATATCCATTTCCCGTTCTATGACCGCCATCTCTTTTTTAAGCTCTTTTGCATCAAACATGGGCGCGGTAAGCATTTCTTTTAATACGTCAATGGCTGTGCCTAGATGTTCCTTGAGTATGGTTATGCTGTAGCCCGTGTAGTCATAGGATGTATATGCTTCTATATCGCCTCCATATCTATTCAATATATCTTCTATGGAACCGCCGGGATATTTTCTGGTCCCTTTAAAAAGCATATGTTCTATCAAGTGACTGATGCCTGTTCCGGCGTAGTCTCCTTCCGAGGCAGAGCCCGAATCAATAAAAACAGAAAAGACCACAAGGGGATTTCTGTGGTCTTCTTTTATAACTGCCTTCAGGCCATTATCCAGCGTTATTGTGTCCCGGGCATTTAAAGGCGCGCTTAAAAAAGCGCCTAAAACAAAAAATGCCAAGAGAGATATCGGAATAATTTTTTTTATCATCTTGGGCACGTAAAATTATTTCACTCTATTGTACTAATATCTGCTAGGTGTTTTAGGAGAACGCTGCTTCCTTCTCCTTTTCTCGCTTGGTTTCTCGTAATGTTTTCTGGCTTTTAATAACTTCAATAAACCATCACGCTCTATTTTCTTCTTAAAACGCCTTAAAGCCTTTTCCAGGGATTCCCCTGGAGCTATTTCTATCCTTGACATTCGTTTTCACCCCCCTAAATATAGTTCAATTTTATATAAAACAGATGCTGGTGTCAAGCACTATTAGTCTTTTTTCGAAAGGGTATCGTCATCCTTCATGCCTTTTTTGAATTCACCTATCCCTTTTCCAAGATTTCTTCCTATTTCAGGCAGTTTAGAAGCCCCGAACACCAAAAGGCATATCACCAATATCAAAATCAATTCCGGCATCCCTATCCCGAACATTTGAACCTCCTATTTTGTCTTTTCCAGTATCCTGTCCACATCCACGTAATCCATAACAAGGTTTTCCGCTATCAGGGCTTTACCCTTGTCCAGAGGCCCTATCTTGACCGCAAGATCATGTATCTCCGAAGAAACTTTATATGTATGATCTTTGCTCAAAAGAACAGGGATGTCCGCATTTTCTATGAGCTTCATTATTTTTTTATTCGGCACTATGCCTCCTGTCAATATGATGCCTGCTATCGAGATCTTCCTTTTCTGTTTTTTTAGAAGATGCACCGTCAACACCGCCATTATAACATCTTTCCTGTCCCCAGGGATTATCAGAAGAGAGTCTATTTCTATAAAACTCAAGGCATCGCAAGGCTCCATAGCCCCTATAAAGATATTGCGTACTATGTTAGATAATCCTACTTTTTTAGATACGAGCTTCAGATTGGTTTCGTCTATGATATTTTGAATCGTAGGATTTGACAGTTTCGAAAAATACGGAATTACACCCAACACATCAATGCCTTTTCTTTTGAGCCCCATTTTTAGCATGTCTTTTACTTTTTTATACTTGGACGCGAGTACCTTGTTAATAATAACGCCTATCACATCCACGCCTTCTCGTTCAAACAATGCCATATTCAGGTCTATCTCGTCCATCGGCTTGCCTATGCCTCCGGAAGTCACAAGTATCACTTTGGCATCCAGAAGATTTGCGACCTTTGCATTGGAAAGATCAAATATAGAACCTACACCTGCGTGGCCCGTACCTTCTATTATCACCACGTCCTTTCTTTTTGATATGCGCTCAAAAGAAGCTATTACATTATCCACTAATTTCCTGTGGTCGCCTCTCCTTATATAATTTTCCGTGAACCCCTTATCTATTGCCACAGGGCTCATGTCTTTTATGGAACCTCTCATGCCGCAAACTTTTTCAATCAGAACAGAGTCTTCATCGACTTTATATCCGCGCTCAAGCACGTATCTCTGGCCGACAGGCTTTATAAAAGCTACTTTCTTAAACCTTTTCTTAAGCGCCTTGATAAGGCCTAAAGATATAGTGGTCTTGCCGTCGTTCTGCATTGTGGCCGCTATAAAGATTCTTCTTTGTATCACTTTTTCTCCCACTTCAAAAGCTCTATTACCTTTGACAGTGTGGAACCTTCGTCTATCTCTTTTCTAAGGCGGTTTTCTGTCTCCATTACGCTCATTGCCCTGTTTGCGAATTCCACTGCCCTGTTTTTGGGTATAACAACCACTCCGTCGTCATCTCCCAATATCCAATCTCCGCTGAATACCTTAACTCCTCCCGCGTTTACGCTTACGCCTATCTCTCCAAATCCTTTGGGCTCTCCGGCTGAAGGAGAAATTATTCTTGCAAAAGCGGGAAATTTAAGGCTTCTTATTTCTTTGACGTCGCGTATAGCACCGTCTATCACAACGCCTGCCAGTTTTTTCTGGATAGCTCCGTGGGTAGCCAGCTCTCCCCAGATAGCAGGCCCTACGCCTCCTGCGTCAATAACTATCACCTGGCCTTCTTCCGCTATCTCGATCGCCTCTACCGGCTTTGCCCAATCTCCGGGATAAGTCCTTACTGTCAATGCCTGGCCGCACATCTTTAAACCGGGATTAACGCTTATTAGGTCTTTCAAAGCGCCCTGCCTATGCATAGCGTCAGAAAGATTCGAGGTAGAGATTTTCATCAAAATTTTCGCGATATCTTTTTCAGAGCCTCTTTTAAAAAGAATTGTTTTTATTTTTTTCAACTGATTTATTGATCGCTTTATGTCTTCCGTTGCTTTTTTTGCGTCTTTGGATTTATTTATTGCCCCGCCCACTATGATTATACTTGCGCCTGCTTTTACAGCGTCAGCGGCTGTTTCAGAATTTATTCCGCCTGCCACAGCTATGGGAATGGTTATATGTCTTGCGATATCCTTCAGTTCCCTGAAAGGATCTTTTCCTCGCATCTGGTCGTCAATAGGACAATGCACGCCTATATAATCAACCCCGAGTTTTTCTACTTCTATTGCCCTTTTCTTTACATCTTTTATTGCGATAAGGTCTACCTGTATCTTCGCCCCGTAATTGTGGGCTGCGTCCACGCATTCTTTTATAGTAGCATCGCTTGCAGCTCCTAGTACGCACACTATATTCGCGCCTGATTTTGCCGCAATCTCAACCTCCGTACGTCCAGCGTCCATTATCTTCATGTCAGCTACGATTGTTTTTGTAGGAAATTTTTCGCGCAGTTTTCTTATGGCGTTAAGCCCCTCGCTTTTTATTAAAGGCGTTCCTGCTTCCAGCCAGTCTATTCCTCCCATGGCTGATTCCCCTGCGCATTTCATTGCGCGGCTTAAATCCACAAAATCTAAAGCAACTTGTAATATTGGTTTCATTTTATTTGCCTATTATTTAATGATGGGCGTCGGACTTCACTCACCTATTATTTGCACTATTACTTCGCGTTCTCTCGGTCTATTGTCAAAATCTATAAAAACTATCTGCTGCCATTTGCCCAGCTGCATCTGATTATCCACAATAGGTATTGTTACATCTGGGCCTAAAAAAGCTGCCCTTACATGAGAATATCCGTTACCGTCTTTCCATCTTATGTTATGCTGATATTCGCCTTCCTTGGGCGCTATCTTTTCAAAATATGTCTTAAGGTCTTCCACCAGCCCAGGCTCATATTCAAGCGTCGTAATGCCGCCCGTGGCACCTGGCACAAAAACAGTTACAGATCCGTTGTTCAAGCCGGAGTTTAAGACAGCTGTTGTTGTTTCCGCAGTGATATTTATTATATCCGTGTCGCCTTTAGTGGAAAGTTTTATTTTTTTGGTTACAATAGCCATCATTTTTTCCTATAGGCCTCCAGGTACGAATCGCAGTAGAGCTGTTTTTCCATCAAAAGCTCTGCTGTTATCATGCTGTCCATCAACTCTCTGTCGGTTACGTCCATTATTGCCGCATCCAGGCCGCTCGATATAGCCATTGCCAGAAAAGTTCTGTTGATTAGGCTTTTAGATTGTGACGGGGAACCCTGAGACACGTTTGAAAGCCCCAGCACTGTTTTAGGCGCCGGATCAGCCAGCATCTTTGAATCCCTGATAGTTTTAAGGACTTCTTTTGCGTGCGGCTGCGCTACATTCACGGGCAATATAACAGCGTCTAAATAAAGCTCTGACGTGTCAATCCCGTATTCCACGCAGGCCGCAACCAGTTTCATTGCCAGCTCCATCCTGCCTTCGCTGTCTTTGGGTATGCCGACCTTATCCATCGTAAGCCCGATAACAGAGGCGTTATATTTTTTGGCAAGACTGAAAAGATTTTTTATTTTTTCTTCGTTTGCATTTGCTGAATTTATAATGGGCTTTGCCTTGCAAAGACTGAGCCCTGTCTCCATCACATCCTGCTTTGTGGTATCTATCGCGAGAGTTATGTCAGTGACTTCCTGGATAGTTTTAACAAGCCATTCCATCGCCTCTTTTGGATTGGCTGAAGCCGGGCCAACGTTCACGTCAAGCGCGCTCGCCTTGCAGGAAACCTGTTTCAATGCAAGGGTATGGATAACAGCCTTGTCTTTTTCCTTGATAGCCTTTGCCACATCCTTAAACATCCCGTTAATTCGTTCGCCTATAATAAACATTTTCCCCTTTATCCTTTCAGTGCCTTTATCGCTTTATTTATTTGTTCAACTGCCTTTGGATGATTCATTACCAGTATATCGGCTCCTGAATTCAGATATGCTGTAGCAGTAGCTACTTCCCATAAGATACCTGTATCTTTTTGGCCTGTTTTCGCTTCTTTAGTGCGCCACGCTTCCTGGCCAACAAAATTTATCATAGGCATGGATAACATCCTGTCCCCTGAAAGGCCGGCAAGCCTGGTCCTTTCCATTATAGAATACGTATATTCAAGGCCATACCCAAGCGCTCCTGTTGCGTGATGGATTACTATCTTATCCGCAGAAAATTGCATATCGCAAATAAGTATGTTCAGCTGTTTTGCTATATTTATATCTATAGGCGCTTCTGAAATTATAGAGTGGCCTGAACTAAGACATGCGGCGGTAAGCGTCTTGTAATTATCCTGCGTTGCAATGCCGAACAGGCAATTTTCGCCTTTTGCCGCATTTGCGCAATGCGCCATTACCTCATTGTCTTTTTCAGGAGCCGAACTTCCTATTACTATCAAGGGTACTGAAACCGCTTTAAGGATTTTCTCAAGAGTCTTGCCTGCTTCCTGACTGGAGGCATTTTTTGTATCAGGATGAGTGCTGGCAAGCCTAAGGCATATAAGGTCGGCTGAAAATTTATCCGCGCAAAGTTTTGCCCATTCAACGGGGTCTTTGAGGGCGTTTCCAAAATTTGTTTTCAATACCTCGGGCCATGCCTCCGGCTCCATATCCCACACCTCCATTGCTACGCGCGGAGGATTGGGGCATTTGTCTTCGCCGTCTATAAAATATATCCCAGTTTCTCCGCCTATTGTTATCGGCTTTTTTGCGCCTATTACAACCTCGCTGATCTTATCCTGCCATTTTTCAATTAATCTTTCCATTATTTGTCTCCTATTACGAGATTGCTTCGGCCTTTCGGCCTCGCAATGACATGATAGACGTCATTGCGAGGAGTCCGCTTAAAGCGGGCGACGAAGCAATCTCTGGTTTTACGCTATAGCCTTTTTCGCTGTCTTTCTGTATCTCATCCTGAAAACCGATATACCCGCCTATTTTTAACTTCGCTTTTTCTATTAATTCCAATTTATCCGTTTCCAGCTCGCCTTTTGATTTATTGATAATTAACTCTATGTCTTTTATCTTTACCCCGGCGCTCCTGGCTGTATTAAATGCGCTTATTGCTGAATTAATACCTACCATCGTAGGATCGCTTACAAGTAAAAGCAGGTCTATATCAGCTGCTGTCCGCCTGGAAAGATGCTCCATGCCGGCTTCATTGTCAATAACAACAAATTTATACTTTTTAGAGATCCTTAAAAGATAATCTCTCAATATATTGTTTACAGCGCAGTAACAGCCGGGGCCTTCAGGCCTGCCCATAACTAAAAGATCAAATCCCTTTCCTTCGCCAAGAGCTTCCTCGAGCCTTAGCCCGAAAAATTCGCTCTTAGAAAAATTATCCGGGGTTTTGTTTTTAACCTCTTCTCTGATGTCAGCGATAGTCTCTTCGTATTCCATCCCAAGCGCCACATTTAAATTGGAATTAGGATCCGCATCAACTGCAAGTACAGGCTTGTCTATTTTCAAGAGATGCTGCACTAAAATCGCAGAAATCGTTGTTTTCCCTACCCCGCCCTTGCCTGCTACCGCGATAATATACGCCATAAAATAACCTTCACGCCCCCAATATCTTCTTTACGCTCGGAAACGACTCTATGTCTGTATGAGGCAGAAATAGCGCGGCGCTGTAATTATTCATAAAAGACGCGCTTGTGCTTAAATCAAGATAAGCCATTTTATTTGCAATAGAGTCTGCAGCTTCCATTGCCTCGCTTGACAAAAGGCACATCTTCGCGCCTGCCACCGAAGTATTGCCCAGGAAAATAAAATTCTTTTCAGGCAGATCCGGCAATAGCCCGATATTGATTGCTGAACGGATATTCAAGGCCGTCCCAAGGCCGCCTGCGATAAAGATATGTTTTATATCTGATTTTTTAAAACCTGCTTCTTTCAGCAAAACCTCTATGCCGGTATAGATAGCGCCTTTTGAATGTATTAAATTTTTTATGTCATTTTCATCTATAGTAATATCTTTGCCGGTAGCTGAATCTTTAGCTTCCGCTAGGATTATTTCTTTTACGCCTTCCGAGTCCCTGACCTTGCAGATTTTATTTTCTTTTATCCTGCCGGACCTGTCTATTATTTTATTTTTCAATAATTCGCTTATGATATCTACTACACCTGAGCCGCAGATGCCCCTTGGAGGCAGGTTCCCTATGGTCTGGCATTCAAGAGAGTTATTCTTTATAGAAATATTCTGGATAGCCCCCTTCATAGCCCGTATCCCGGATTTAAGGCCCCCTCCTTCAAAACAAGGGCCTGCTGAAGTGGAACATGCCATTAACCATTCTTTATTGCCAAGCACGACTTCACCGTTAGTGCCTAAATCTATAAAGAGAGTCAGGTCTTTTGCCTTGTCCATGCCTGATGCAAGAATCCCCGCCACTATGTCGCCTCCCACATAGCTTCCTATGCACGGAAGACATGCCAAAAGGCCTCTTGGGTTTATTTTTATACCGGCTTCAGCGGCTCTTATCACAGGCATAAAATTTACAGCCGGTATATAAGGCTCTTTTCTTATGTAAGCGGGGTCAATTTTTAAAAGCAGGTGGGTCATTGTGGTATTGCCGGCGCTAATAACAGCTGTCACATCATCCAGAGTCAGTTTCGCTTCCTTTATCAGATTGTCAATCAGGGTATTTACAGTGTCTATTACTGCATGATGCAATTTCTCCAGACCTTTTTCATGCTGGGCGAAAATAATCCTGGAAATAACATCTTCTCCGAAATCCACCTGGGGATTATAGCTTGCCTTTGAGCCAAGCACTTTTTGGGAATCCAGATTTACCAGATAGGCAACAATAGTAGTGGTGCCTATATCCACAGCCACTCCGAAATTTTTCTTGGACTGATCTCCGGGTTCAATCAACACGACTTCTATGGTCTTATTCCTGTTGCCAAGGGTTACAGTAACTTCCCATCCGCCCTCCCTTAAAAGCCTGGGCAGCTTTTTTATATTACTTAACCCCACCTGCATTATATTGATTTCTTTGTGGTGCTTTTTTATCTCTTTTAACAGCCTGTCTGCGTCTCCGGAATTATCGTCAATAGTCGGTTTTGGAAGCTTTAAAAATAGCTTTGTGGATAAAGGTCCATGCTTAAAAATCTTTGCAGCCGTCTTGTGGCGCTCTTCTTCTATCTCTTCAACGGGCGTATAAAGCCCTGCCAGGCGCTTTGCCTTTATCTCCTCAGTGAGTATCTCAAGATCTCCCAGCATAGATTCTTCCGGCACAAGCACTTCCATGTCTGATTCAGGCGTGGTTCTGCAGGCAAGCACATAGCCTTCCTTACGCTCTTTTTCTGCAGTCCTGCCGCTATCTTCGGTTATATAATCGCCTTTTTTAACTATTACTTTACATCTGCCGCACACACCCTCTCCCCCACAGCTATTATATATATGTATGCCAGTCTTTAAAGCAGCTGTCAAAAGGTCTGTTCCTCTATCTATATAAACAGACTTATGTTCCTGCAAAAATGTTATCTTGAATTCTTCCATAGTAAGTTAAATTTTAACATGTCCGGCATATATGGTCAATAAATAAAAAAACTCCACTTGTATTATTAGAATAGCTATATAACACTTTGCGTAGTTTTCAGCCCTGTCAGGCAGACCATTCGGCACTGAAACTGGTTTCGCCGCGCGCTACGGTTTACGGCTCATTTTTTATACTGCAGGCAGTCTTGACAGTATAAAAACTTCGCCGTAATCCCTTGCGCGCTTATATATAAGATATCTATGATGCCGAAACGTTTCTGATGTGCCTCAGACCTGCCTGACAGGGCTGCAAATGCCTATTAGTGTTACCTATTATTGAAAGTATTGCATAAAAAACCCCGCTCCGATTTATAATCGGAGCGGGGTCGTAATGGTTATGTTCAATAGTTACTTCTGAATAACCTTTAATTCTGTTCCATCTGCCGGGCAATATTGTACATCCGAACCAAACTGCTTTCCGCATACAGGGCAAAATTTAGTATCCATTGAATCGCCGACCAATGCGCCGCCTGCTGCTCCTGCTGCTCCGCCTATCAGGGCGCCTTCAGCTGCATGACCTGACTGGTGGCCTATAATAGCGCCTGCCCCGGCTCCGATAAGAGTGCCGATTCCTGCGCCTTTCTGGGTGCTCGTGCAGCCTGCCACAGCTACTACCAATAACAGCAATAATACGACTACTGTATATTTTTT
>PCTH01000060.1:0-525 GCA_002771475.1 Candidatus Omnitrophica bacterium CG22_combo_CG10-13_8_21_14_all_43_16
AAAAGGCCTTATAGAAGAACAATAGGACATCTTAAATCCATCCTCGGCTTAACTGAAAAAGATATCTCTATCTAATGACCGATATTGTATTGCTTCTGCTATGTGATCCGCGTTAATATCTTCACTCTCTTCAATATCCGCAATGGTCCTGGCTATCTTAAGTATCTTATTATATGCCCTTGCGCTGAAGTTAAGTTCAGTCATAGCTATTTTAAGCAAATCCTGCTCTTTTTGGCCTAACTTACAATACTTACGAATCTGCTTGTGAGACATATGAGCATTGCAAAATATTCTCTCATCTTTAAACCTCTCAAGCTGTATATCCCTAGCTTTTTTAACCCGTTCTCTTATTTGGGCTGAACTCTCGCAAGGCGACAAGTCTACCAATTCTTTATATTTAACAGAAGGGACTTCTATGTGAATATCGATTCTGTCGAGCAGTGGCCCTGATATTCTTGAGCGATACCTTTGGAGCTCATTCGGCGTGCACCTGCATGAAGATTTAAGGTCGCCATAATGGCCACA
>PCTH01000060.1:546-6079 GCA_002771475.1 Candidatus Omnitrophica bacterium CG22_combo_CG10-13_8_21_14_all_43_16
ATGGCCACACTTACAGGGGTTCATCGCGCAGACAAACATGAATTTGGAAGGGAATTTTACCACGCTGTTTATTCTGGATATGGTAACATGTCCGTCTTCAAGAGGCTGCCTTAATCCTTCCAATACATTCCTGTGGAATTCAGGCAGTTCATCCATAAATAACACTCCGTTATGGGCCAGGCTCACTTCGCCCGGCTTTGGGATAGACCCGCCGCCCACAAGAGATATATCGGAGGCAGTATGATGCGGGGTTCTGAAAGGCCTTGTGCGGATAATCGAACTTTTTAGCGGTATAAGCCCGCAAACGCTATGGATTTTTGTAGTTTCCAGAGATTCTTCAATGGTCATATCAGGAATTATAGAAGGAAGTCTTTTAGCCAGCATGGTTTTGCCGCTGCCAGGAGGTCCGATCATGATTATATTATGATTTCCTGCGCTAGCTATCTCCATTGCCCTTTTTGCCAGGAGTTGGCCTTTTACGTCTGAAAAATCCAATTCATAATTCTGGATCTTTTCAAAGAGTATTTCTTTATCGGGAGACAAAGGGGCTATTGAATTAACCCCGTTTAAAAATCCGGATACATTGCCAAGGGTGTTTACAGGATAAGTTTTTACGCCTTCTACGATACTCGCTTCAGGCGCATTTTCCTCAGGCAGGATCAATTTTTTCTGAGAATTTTTCAAAGACATTGCTATGGGCAGAGCGCCTTTTATTGGCCTTATTTTTCCATTTAGAGCCAGCTCACCCATAAATACAAAATCCTTAAGATTTTCAAAATTTATCTGGCCTGATGCCGCAAGTATTCCTATTGCTATAGGCAGGTCAAACGAAGGGCCTTCTTTTTTAATGTTACATGGCGCTAGATTTATTATTATTTTTTCTGAAGGATATTCAAACTGGCTGTTTTTAATAGCTGCCTTGACTCTGTCCCTGGATTCCCTTATGGCAGTATCAGGGAGGCCGACTATCACCACATTTGGCAAACCTCTTGTTATGTCAACTTCAATTTCAATAAGTTTTGCTTCAATGCCTATTGTTGCAGCTGAAAATATTTTTGCCAGCATAATGCCTCCTGTTTAATTCCGTTCGCCTATCGGAATTTGGTTCCGATCGGCGAACGGAATAGGTCTCTATATATATAAGACACATCCGGAGGAGGGTTTCTTTCAAAAAAGTCAAAAATAACTGGTTCGCTTGACAATCACAGCTCTATAAGGTATACTTCATTATAAAATAAGTTATTATATTATAATCTATTATAAAGAAAGGCATTATTTTATGAAGAAACGCTATTTTCTTATTGTATCTCTAATAATATCAATATGTTGCATAGCAACAAAATATGGCTTTGCCGCTACTGTAGGGAATTCACTTGATTTGGATGTGCCTGAAAGATCAGCTATATTGAGGCAGGAAATTATAGAGGGCACTCTGGATGAGTGCGAACAGGCAGTAAAGATAAAGGCTTCTTTTGACATGGAATTTGTTTTTAATAAAGATCTGCATGTAAATAATGATTTAAAAGGAGCTGAGTTAAAAGGCCAGTGGTATACTGGAAAATTAGGGCTGACTCTTTTTAACAGAGTAGAACCGTATGTCAAAATAGGCACATCTAATTTAGATGTAAAATGGAAACAAGGCGCTCAGGAGATAGAAGTAGATGCTGATTATGGGTTCGCATGGGGGGGAGGCTTAAAGGTTAATATATGGGAATTCGAAAACCCTGGAATCAGATTAACAGGAGACGCTCAATACAGGACCACAGAGCCTGATGTCACTGAGATTACCGTAAACAGCAGTATTGTAAAAGACTCCGGCGCTAAATTCAAGGTCGATGAGTGGCAGGCGAGCCTGCTTGTGAGCAAGAAATTTGAGATCCCTCTGAAATTACAGAGCATTTATGTCGTGCCTTATACCGGCGTGACATACGCCGATTCGAACGTGGATGTTAGTTTTAACAATTCAGATATGCCGGGCGCTGATTTCTCGCTTTTTGACGCGAACAATAAGAAACTTTACGGTTTTGTATTAGGATGCGATATAGTCCCTGCCATGGGCAGTTCTTTTATTTACAGCTTAGAGCTCAGGCTTGTGGATGAGGTTGCGTTAAGTTTAGGCGGGACTGTAAAATTTTAAGGAGATAAATAAATGAGAAAAAATATCCTGATCACGATAATTTTATCATTATTTTTTACAGGCACTTCTTTTGCTTTGACCGTAGGCGGCCCTGCGGATATGACTGTCCCTGAGGCTTCATTCTCATCAAAGGCAAGGGCTGTAAGAGATACCCTGGATTCTTATGAAGCGGCAGTAAACGTGAAAGCGGGCTTTGATGTGGAATTTATATCTAAAAAAGAACTCGAGGCTGCCCCTGCCGATGATACAAATATTAAAATAGAAGGCCAGAATGTAAATGTGAAATTTTCAATGAATTATTCAGATGTCCTGGAGCCATATGTAAAAATAGGAACTTCTAATCTGAGGGTCAAGTGGGAGCAGCATGATCAGAATATTGTAGTAGAGGCGCAGCCGGGGCTTGTATTAGGCGGAGGGTTAAAAGCAAAATTATGGGAATTTGCCGGTACGGGTATAAAATTAACAGTAGATGGCCAGTATAAAGATACCCAGCTGGACTTTGATAAAGCCAAAATAGGAGGCTCGACTTCTACAGCCTCTGCTACTAGCGAGACGTTTAATATAAAAGAATGGCAGGTAAGCTTATTGGCCAGTAAAAAATTTATATTTCCAATGGGTATACAGGATTGCTATACTGTACCATACATGGGCATTACTTATTCAGATTCAGATGTTAAAGTGGAATTTACGCAAAGCACAACAGGCCTGCTTTATTCCACATATAACGCCAGCAACAAGAACCCGATAGGGCTTGTTTTGGGATGCGATATAATACCGTCTCTTTTAGACTGGTATCTCATCAGCGTTGAATTGAGGCTTATTAACGAGACAGCCTTTACGATATCAGGCACAATGAAGTTTTAAGTGTTTTTCTTTTTACTTGCCATAAGTCCTATCTATTATATATAATAAGACATTAAAATATGGATTAGAGGAGGCAGCTTGGGGGTCTTTGCAAGTAACCAGATGTTTTTTACAGTGCTTATGGCATGGCTGGTGGCTCAGACTATAAAGGTGGCCATAGGAGTTGCGACCGAAAAGAGATTTAATTTCAGATGGTTCGTGGGTTCAGGCGGCATGCCGAGTTCCCACGCAGCCACTGTATCCAGCCTCGCCACGGCAGTAGGGCTTACTTATGGCTTTGCATCGCCCTTTTTTGCAATAGTATTTTTTCTTGCTTTTATAATAATGTTTGACGCGCAGGGCGTAAGGCGTCAGAGCGGGCACCAGGCAGAGGCCCTTAACCAGATTATAGAGGACATATATTTAAATAAAGGCATTCAACAGGAAAGGCTAAAAGAACTATTAGGGCATACTCCTATACAGGTATTTATAGGCGCTGCAATAGGGATTCTGGTGGCCCTTTTTTGTTACAGGTAGGAGGCAATGGTGAACAAGATATTGGCTGGGGTCGGGATAGGGATTGTTGCGCTAGGTTTGGCGGCATTGGCTGTATTTGGCATGAAGAATTTAGGAAACGGCATAGACATAAAACCCATAGAGGCCCTTATTACAGACGGAAAGCCGGATGAGGCAAAGGCTATTATAGATCAAATAGCGGAAAAAAAGCCAGGCGCCAAGACAATTGGAAAGATATATTTTGGAATCGCGAGCGCTTATGAGAATAAAAATGATCTGGTAAAAGCGCGCGATATATACCAGCTTATACTTAGAAAGCACCAAAATATAGAAAACATATCAGAGGTTCAGGATAAACTGGGCAAGCTTAATATCGCGATACTTTTTTCCAAAACCATGACGGATAAAGACACTCTTTATGAAGTGGAGCCCGGCGATACGCTTATAAAAATCGCAAAAAAGTTCGGGACCACAGTAGACCTTATAAAGACTGCTAATTCTCTGAAGAACGACAACATAAAAGCCAGGTCGAAGCTAAAGATTTCAAAGGCAAAATATAAAATACTGGTTGATAAATCCCAGAACGTATTAACGCTTCTGAGAGATGATGATATTATAAAAGTTTACCGCGTTTCAACAGGAGAAAATAATTCCACCCCCGTGGGAAATTTTAAGATAATAAATAAGATCATAGATCCTGTATGGTATACGGAAAAGGCTATAGTGCCTGCGGAAAGCCCTGACAATGTGCTTGGATCTAGATGGATGGGATTCAATCTGCCTGGTTACGGTATTCACGGCACAACTTCTCCGGAAAAAATAGGGCAGCAGGCTACAAAAGGCTGCGTGAGGATGCTTAACGCCGAGGTAGAGGAGCTTTACAAAATAATCCCTGCAGGGACCGAAGTTACAATAGTTGATTGAGCGAGGATACAAATGTCCAGTATAGTATTGGATTTTGAAAGGCCTATATTAGAATTAGAGCGTAAGATAAATGAGCTGAAGTCTCTTGCTTCAGACGGCAGTATTGACCTTGAAGGAGAGATCAAGACTCTAGAGGCAAGGCTCGAGAAATTAAAAAAGGAGGTATTTGAATCCCTTACCCCGTGGCAGAGGGTCCAGATAGCGAGGCACCCAAAAAGGCCGTACACGATGGATTATATAAATATGACAATGCTGGATTTTGTCGAGGTGCATGGGGACAGGATGTTCAGCGACGACAAAGCCATGATAGGCGGGTTCGCAAAAATTGACGGGGAAAAGGTGCTGGTATTGGGCCATCAAAAAGGAAGAGACACTAAAGAGAATATCATGAGAAGTTTCGGCAGCGCTCATCCCGAAGGTTACCGCAAGGCAATGAGGCTTATGGAACTCGCCAATAAATTTAATATACCTATAGTCACTTTTATTGATACCCCGGGCGCATATCCCGGGATAGGCGCGGAAGAAAGAGGCCAGGCAAATTCTATAGCATATAATTTAAGAGAGATGATGCTTCTAAAAGTTCCGATAATCGTAGTGGTCATAGGAGAGGGCGGAAGCGGAGGAGCGCTTGGCATAGGCGTGGGCGACAGGGTGTATGTGATGGAAAACGCTTATTATTCTGTAATATCTCCAGAAGGCTGCGCTGCAATACTTTGGAAAGACAGGTTAAAAGCCCCCGAAGCAGCAGAGGTGTTAAAACTTACCGCAAAAGACCTTCTTGGCCTAGGGCTAATCGACGAAGAAATCCCTGAACCATTGGGCGGAGCCCACAGAGATCCTGAAAAGGCAGCCCAAAATATAAAAAAGGTCATAAAGAAAGCTTTAAAGGAATTAAAATCAATCCCTGAAAGAGAACTTCTCAGGCTCCGCTACGAAAAATTCAGAAAGATGGGTTCTGTATCATAGAAAGGGCCGGAGTGGCGGAACTGGCATACGCGCCGGTCTCAAAAACCGGTGGTCGCAAGGCCTTGTGGGTTCAATTCCCACCTCCGGCACCAGATTTTAGTACTAAGGGAATTGAAGGGAGTCCGCTGGATGCGACGAAAAGGAGCA
>PCTH01000087.1:0-147 GCA_002771475.1 Candidatus Omnitrophica bacterium CG22_combo_CG10-13_8_21_14_all_43_16
GGAGTGGAGATACGCGAGATCTCCGCGCCTGTCAGCCTGGATTATGGATTAATAATAGATGCTGTGTTCGGAATAGGGCTTAACGGAGTTGTAAAAGAGCCTGCCAAAAGCATCATAAGCGATTTGAATAAAAAATCAGCCGTTGTT
>PCTH01000087.1:153-5355 GCA_002771475.1 Candidatus Omnitrophica bacterium CG22_combo_CG10-13_8_21_14_all_43_16
GTGGATGTGCCTTCAGGCTTGGATGCGGATACGGGAGAAATCCTGGGGGTTAGCGTAAAAGCCGGCATTACTGTTACTATGCAGTTTCCGAAGCAGGGCTTCTATAAAAATAAAGGCCTGGAATATACGGGGAAAATTATAACGGTAGATATTGGAATAACCGGAAAGTGAATAGCGAAGAAAGAAGATCTCTCTTAGCTTGATTAATTAAAAATATATGGTATAATCTATTTACAATTAAATAGCAGTCCCGAGTTGGAAGGGGTAAATCCCGGACGTTAATAAAGTAAAACCTTCATAGAAGTAATTTCTGTGAAGGTTTTTGTATTTTAAGGAGGTGATAGTGAGAAGATTATTGGTAGTAGTTTTGTTTTTAGCGGTGTCCGGCGTCTGTCGCGCGGAAGAGGACAGCTGGGATAAATTGCACGCTGACGAGTCATACGTGAATACCTTTTTCTCATATCATACCAGGCTTAATCCCGATTATTCCTACACGGAAACTATCCGGCAGGTAAAGAGGATACAGAATGAAGACGCCATGTCTTCCGGCGAGATCCCCATAGTCTATAATAAGGAACAGCAGAGTGTGGAGGATATAAAGGCCTTCATCACCACGCCTGACGGCAAAAAGCACCGCTACAAAATGATCCAGGACGTGGACACCTCCAGCGAGGGCTATTATTCCGATAACAGGAAAAAGATAATCACCATACCGAACGTGGTGAAAGGCAGCGTCATAGAATATGAGTTTACCATGGTTAATAAGCAAGGTCCGGTAGAAGGAGCGTATTTTGACAGGGTAAACTTGTATTCCTGGGGCCCGCTGAAGCATGTTATCATCACGCTGGACGCGCCTGAGAGCATGCAGTTGTATTTCAAAAACTTAAATACCCAAAGAGATCCAGAGACCACCCGGCTGGAAGATAGGACTATCTATAAATGGGAGTTTAAAGACGACGACATATATGATAAAAATCTGTCAGCGGAGGCTTATACACCAGCGTCTATAGAATTCCTTCCCATGACGGTCATTTCCACAATGAAAGACTGGTCGGAAATTGCCGGCTGGTATTGGAAAGAATTTTCAAAGAATATTGTTTCAAGCCCTGAGATAAAATCCGAGGTGGAAAAGATCACAAAAGATAAAGCCGGCCCGGAAGAAAAGATCACGGCCATAGCCAGATACCTTTATGATAATTACAGGTACGTGTCAATGAACCTGGACGAGCATAATTACGAGCCGCACCCTGCCCGGGAGGTGTTTGCAAATAAATTCGGGGACTGCAAGGATCAGACAGTGCTTTTGATCACCATGCTTAAAGAGATAGGCGTAGAGGCGTATCCGGTCCTGGTATGCGGCGAAACCGACGGAGATCCTGCCGGCCTCCTGCCTGATCCCACGGTATTCAGCCATTTGATAGCCGGGGTAAAACTGGGGGACAAGATATATTTTCTGGATCCTCTTTTGGAGGGTTACAGGTTCGGGGAGACTTCTTACAGCCTGGAAGGGAGTTATGCTTTTATTGTCGATGGCGGTAAAGGACGATTTATTCAGATGCCTTTTATGGGCCTCAGGCAGAAAACCACTATCAATAGATCGCGCATAAAGCTCAGGGCCAACGGAGACGCCCTGGCGGAAAATATCGCTGTTTCTGACAGGCAGGCCTCTATAAATACCAGGAAATCTATCCAGCTTGCCACTAAGAAATCCAAAGAAGATATGTTGGCGTATCTGGAAAACCTGACCCAGGGAGGCAGGCTCCTGAGTTATAAAATTATGGGGGAAGATAACGAGTACGGTTTTCTTGCGATAGGGGTAAAATCGTTTATCCGTAAATATCTGAAACCAAAAGGCACTATAATGCTTTTCGGGGATTCCTCTATAAGCCTTGTTAATAGGTTTTATTATAAAGAAAGAAAATACCCCTTAAAATTTTATGCGGAGTATAAGGAGGTGGATATAAAAGAATTCATAATGCCGCAGGGCTTTGTGTTTGAATACGTGCCGCCGGATATAAACCTGGAGTCCAAATGGCTGGACGCGAGCGTCAAATACACAAAAAGCCCGAACAGCATAAAACAGGTGGTAAGCCGGCATTATAAAAGGGCATATACGCCTGCATCCGGCTATGAAGAATTCAGGGCATTCCTCCAGAAAATCGAAGACAGCCTGAACGAATGCATAATTATAAGAAGGTTAAAAATCGGGCAAAACCGGTAAATTATATTGACCTGCAAGCCGCAATATGGTATAATTTCTTTTAATAATTAACCGATATTCAATCCAAGGCCATGGGAGAGATGGTCTTTTTTTGTCCGCCAATAGCTAATACTTTTTAAACAAATTTAATATATGAGAAAGATATATAAAATAACCTATATAGCTTTAATATTTATAGCGATAGCGGCTATGCTGTGCCGGGGTTCTGCTTATGCGCTAAGGCCTCCTTTGCAGTCCAATAAATTATCAAAGGAAATCAAATATCATGCGGGCAGTGAACAAAAAACTATAAACGAGGGATTGCGGAATGCGTTGCTTGAAATATTCGGCGAAGAAAAAATAGTAAACAAAGCATTGGCGCTGCTGAATAAATCCGGTGAATTTAGCGAGACTAACCTGTCAAAAACAGAGAAGCTTATAAGTAAAAAATGTAAATCAATTATTAAGGCCAGAGTTGAGCTTTCAAATATGCTTAAATATTCTTGGATTGACGAAAAAATATTAAACGATTCGGACCCGGAGTTTTTTGCCTACCATAGCATAAACAGCTATTTCGCTACAAGGGTATCAAAAGATATCCCTGATACCAGAAAACTCGCGTATAAAGCGTTATTGATGCGGTATCTATATGGCGCTTTTGAGGTAAAATTTTCGCCCGGTTATACGCGGTACATAACTGAAAAAGCAGATCTTCCGTCTTATATATACCCGGAGACTATACCGCCTGAACTGACGATTGTTCCTTCTGCTGATTTATCCAGGCTAAGCAAAATGCATGTTTTATTCCTCGGGTTGGATGTAATACAAGATCCACCCGCGTTCAAAAAAACGCTTAAGCAGTTTAAATCAAATAAAAGTAATATCCCCGTTATTCTTTTAGATGAGGGTAATTCGTTTATCGATAAATCTTTTGTTAAGTCGGTATTAAAGAATACCGGACTGAAAGATTCGAGTTTCAAGGCCATCGAAAATCTCGCTGCTTTAAAGCAGGCTGTTTTGGATAAAGTAATGGTGCCTGTATCCAGCGCGGAAGGCCTGCGGTGCATCCCGCTCACTGCCCCTGTATGTAACATTTACGAAGAATTAATGATAATTAACAGGAAATTGGCAGAGGAGGGCAGTCAAATATCTCGTCCCGGGGTTTTAAGGAGTATTTCTCCCGCCGCAAGGTCGCTATTAAGAGTCCCTTCAATGACTGCCACCGCGGAAGGCCTGAAGAGGCTGGAAGAAAATCTTAATAAAAGCGGGGATGCTCAGCTCCGGGAACTGATGGCGTATATAGCCGGGGATGAATTGCCGGGATTGGAAAAGGAATATTTTGAAGATTTAAAAGACATGGAAGCTATGGTAAGGGATTTTCTGGAAACTGAAATTAAAAAAGATGTCCCGAAATGGGAGGATCAGGGAAGTTATAAACAGGGAGATAAGGTGATCGCGGAACCTATCGAGGACGCGCTGAAGAAGATAGCCGAATTAGGCATTTTGGGCATCAGCGTGCCGGAAAAATACAATGGGTTAGGCTTGAAACATTATTACACTTATCGCATCGTTAAGGAACTGGCTTATTTCTGGCCGTCTCTTGCGGTGACTGTGGGAGTCAATTCATCCGTCATGGATTCTATAAATAAATTCGGCACCGAAAGCCAGAAAACCAAGCTTTTGCCGGAATTAGACAGCAAAGGATTAGGGGCTATTGCTATTACTGAAGCTAATGCCGGATCTGATGTGATGAATATGCAGACCTTTGCCCGCAAAGATGGGAACGACTATGTCTTAAACGGCTCAAAGCTGTTTATCACCAGCGCAGGCATAGCCGGCGCATATATTGTTTTTGCGGTAACTGATAAAGGAGAAGCCCCCGGCAGCAAAAAAAAGATCAGCGCTTTTTTGGTAAATAAAGATACCCCTGGATTTTCCATAGGCGCGATTGAGCATAAATTAGGCCAAAAAGCTTCTCCTACCGGGGAATTGATATTTGAAAACTGCAGGATCCCAGAAGGAGCTATGCTTGGCAAGCCCGGGGAAGGGATGGTGGTTCTTTATTATATGCTTACCGGCGGCAGAATAGGGATTGCTTCTTTGGCGCTGGGCATAGCAAGGGCAGCATATGACGCTGCCTCTGGTTATGCGGAGCAAAGAAAGCAGTTTGGGAAGCCTCTCGGTAAATTTGTGCAGATAGAAGAGAAACTGGCTAACATGAAGTTTTATATCGATGCTTCAGAACTGCTCATAAGATATGCCTCTTATCTGAAAGACCCGGATAGCGATGCCCCGCAGGACATGAATGCCATGGTTACTGCCGCGTCAATGGCCAAATTGTTTTCAACCGAAAAAGGGAAGGCTGTAACCCTTGACGCGCTTCAGATACACGGCGGGTATGGGTATACTAAAGAATATCCGGCGGAAAGGTATCTAAGGGATATTACCGTTACCACGGTTTACGAAGGCGCTTCGGAGATACAGCAGAATATTATTAAAAGATATATCCCTTTATTCCTTAACTCAGAGACCGGGATAGAAAAAGCCATCGATTCTTATTTTAAAGCTCACCCTGTCATTAGCGGTCACGAGCAGGCGATAGAAACAATTTACGAGACGATGAATATGGCAAAAGAAAAATTGCGCAAGGCCGTAGAAGAAAAAAAAGAGACTCATCATGACTCAAATTTGCTCGTGAATCTTATCATAACCAGGCTGACGCTCTTTAAGGCTATTTTTCTTGCTAACCTGGAGAATGTTTCGCAGGAGAGTATCGAGAAGCATTTAAACGATGCCTTGCTGGCTTCTAAATTTCTGCGCAGTGCTTTAGCCGATTATGAAATCTTCGCGGCGCCTCTAAAAGATAAGCTCGTTCCCTCGAAAACCCGCCAAACGTTATAGTAACGCAGAAATAGTAGCCGTCCTATTTAGGTACACCCCGTTTAGACACGCCCAAGCGGATTAATATTCTAATTTTGACTCGCATCAATAAAGAGTGTATA
>PCTH01000030.1:0-190 GCA_002771475.1 Candidatus Omnitrophica bacterium CG22_combo_CG10-13_8_21_14_all_43_16
TCAGAGAGCAGTATGATGCAGAGGATCAAGATTGATAAAGAGCTGGCGGATACAAACGGCCCTGTAGATGTAATCGTTAATGGAGACGTGTTCAAGGATGCCAGCGTTATAAAGAGATTTTATATTGACCAGCCCAGGGTTATCTGGGAATTTTACAGCGGAAACGCGCATTTTGAGATATTGGATGATA
>PCTH01000030.1:215-447 GCA_002771475.1 Candidatus Omnitrophica bacterium CG22_combo_CG10-13_8_21_14_all_43_16
GCATTCAACCGCATTTGAAGTGATCCCGGAAAATCAGCCGTGGTATATAAAAGGAAATTACAGAATAATAGCTGACAAAAACTTAAGCGAGCGCGTGAAGCAAGGAGATGTTATTGAGACAGTAGGGCAGTTGCATCAGCGCGGCAGGGTATTTTTCTATAATAGTGACACCCGCGCTAGGATGAGCGAGGCGGATATGGAATTAGCGGCTTCAGGCTCATTCAGAACGTTT
>PCTH01000030.1:466-5334 GCA_002771475.1 Candidatus Omnitrophica bacterium CG22_combo_CG10-13_8_21_14_all_43_16
CAGTTGATGCCGCTAAGGTATCTAACCTGGAAGGCATAATCAGTTTGGGCGGTAAAGAGATTGTATCCGGCCAGAATGCGATTAAGAATAAGATGACCCGCGCTATGATTGACGCTGATATAGCAGATAATATGCTTATGGTTACTGATAAATTAAGCGACAGGGAAGGCGCGAGGGTAATCATGGAATTAGGCAATGATAGGTTTGACATGCGCGTATTGGCGGTAAAGGTTGACCATAGGCACTATCCTACCTGGATATGCTATCAGGATATAGACGGGGCTTTTAGGGTCAAGAAGTTGGACAGGGTTAGCAATACTTGGGTCAACGAGCTGGATGCATCAAGCCAGGCAGTAGTTTACAATACGGAAAACGAAGCTTTGGAAGCCATTGATAAAGTCACGAGATTCATGGCACAGGACGGGAACTGGTATGACGCGAATAACTTAGAAAACATAAAAGTCATAAAGACTATAGACAGAAGAACAGGCCAGGAGATTGTCCTTCACGTTGACGTGGCTAATGAAGAGATTAGGAAATTATATGAAGACAGAAAGATTCTGGAAAGAAAGATAGAAGCGGCTGAGGCTTATCTTGAGACATTGCGCGCTGATCTACAAAGAGGCAGGACATTCACGGCTATTTACGAACAGGCGGAGATGCAGGTTGAAATATTAAAGGGCTGGGGAGGAAACGCTCAACAGTCTATAATATACAGGTCTTCTGCGGATCTGCCTGCTAATCTCAGGTTTGAAACTACAGCTAATGGCAAGATATATTATGATACCCATGGCACTGTTGATACCAGAGACGATACGCTTATAACATACGGTATGCAGGCGATTGATTATAGGATACAACAGCTTGGATCGCAGTCAGAAAATATCCGAAAAACCATAGAAGGATTAAAACGCGGCATGGTCATGGTAACAGATACAGAGACTGGCAAAACTACTATGCTCGTAGGCCAAAGGGCAATTAGGGAATATAACATAAAAATGGCCCGTCAGCAGAACCTTTCTCCTGAATCCGTGAAATATGACAGGCTTTCCAACACCTTTATATACACTGAAGAGGGCCGCACTTACAGCGCGACTGTTATATGGGGAGTTGAGGGAGCAAAGTCCAGGATACAAAAGATAAGAGAAGAATTTAGGAACGCGAAATTATATAGCGATATGCTGGTAAATGGCGGCGTGGAAGTAAGGAATATAAACGACGACACGATCGTATTGGTCAACCAGCTATTCGAACAGCTCTATCCTAATAAACCTTCAGCTGAAGTAAGGGAATCTATAAATACTTCTATAAGAGCTGACCTGGAAAAAGCAAAGGATCTTGTTATAGAGCTCGCAAGGGGCGGCTTGAGCGCGAAAGATATGGAAGAAATAAATAATTTGGTTAAATTCTTGTCAGGCGGGACTCCTATGGGCGTGGAGATCGATAAACTTTTACGTTCTCAGTACGCGCCGCTATTTGCAGCAGAGTATTATAAGACATTGTTGTCAGAGATAAACAAGGCGCCTAACTATGATTATAGAGCAGTGTTCGAACTGTATAAACTTTTCATAAACGGTTCATTTGCTGAAGAAGGCATTGATAAAGGCGTGATGGAGGCGTACAGAGCTATTAACGAACAAGGCGCTACCCCGGAAAACCTGGCTAAATTTAAGTCCAGGATTCGCACTACACATCCTGATATTTTGAGATGGAAATTTGTCGATTTTGTCAATAACAAGAATATCCAGGTAGATTTCGGATTTAAAGATTTTACAAGGCTGAGATACGAGGGTGTTTCTAATTATCTTGAAAAAGGAGAGCTTGAGATCGATCCAACAACAGGCGAGGCCATGATATTTGAGCTGACTGTCCCTACAATGGATCCGGAAACAGGAGAGGTAGCGTATAAAAAGGTAGATACATGGAAATACAAAGTCACTTATTCCACGGTTGAGAAGACACCGTCTATAAAACAACCTAAGGATAAGAATAAATGGGTATTTGACGAAAGAGAGAGGACAGGCGTAAGGTATGAATACTGCGCGTTTGATAAAGAATCCAACAGGGTTATAAAGATCCTGGAGTATGAAGACAGGGATATGGAATTCAGGGAAAAGATCTCTCTAAGAAACCCTGGATTGAACGGCCGCGACATATTGGATGTTTTCTTCGGCAGGGGAACCACGCTTATACCTGTACATAAGAATGTCAGATCAATAGTTGTGCACGATGTAGAGAATGCGATTGAAAAGGGATTCTGGAAGATACTGGATTATGGCGGAGGAAAAAAAGAGCTTATTTTGACAGGTTATCTGGATATGGAGGGAGATATACCTGCAATGGATAACAAGGGCCAGATGACTATACATATAACAAAGAAGCATATAAGTAAGGTATCAGGCAGAGAGGAAAACGAATATGTAAGGCAGGAAATAAAGCTCGACCCGTACGGTAAAGAGGTAGAATATAAGAATTACGAAGGTTTTGAGACCATGCCTTTGGAGTTAAGAGGAAAGATAGATTTTAACGTGCCTGATATGGAGGAGTTTCAGCCGGAAGAGGTCAGGGCTGTAAAACCGGAAAAGACAGAGAAGACCTCCGAAGTTATCAGCGGGCCTGCCAAAGACAGAGAAACATCTTCTATCATTGAGCCTCAGACAGTTCCTGTTTATGACGAGAGCCCTGTAAAGGATATGAAATACATCGAAGCGGGCGTGATAGATATAGACGGCATAGTGAAGTTCTTCGAAAAGGCCTACCAGACAGTCTATGAATGGATCTTTGGCAGTGATGCGCAGCAGGACGCCTCAAAACAGGCCGTGCAGTTAATAGAATCCATGCAGAACCGCACTACCAAGCTGGTATCAGAGTACAATTTCCCGGAAGACCAAAAAGACAACGCTGTTATAGACGGATGGGCATTTACATACGGCCAAGCGTTAGCGTCCCTGGTGTCCATAATGGACGGCGACAGGGAGAATGCGAGAGAGATACTGGATATCTTCAGGAATGACATGGTAGGTTCTAAGGGCGGGATCTTCTACACAGCCTACGATGCGAACAGCCTGAATATTACAGAGTATAACGCCCATTCAGGGCCTGCCATCTGGGTGGCTATTGCGATGGCGCAGTATACAGAAAAGTTTGATGACAATAGATATGCGGATAAGATGATAGAAATAGCCAATTCCGTACTTAATATACAGAGAGGCGATGGCGCTGTGCAGATAGGTTGGAATTACGACGGCAATTTTAACGAGGGCATTTCCACAGAACATAACCTTGACGCTTATGTATTCTTGAAATATCTGGGCCAGAAGATAGCAGGCCGCGATGTTTATGAAAAGGCAGCATCCAAGGTCGCCGAATGGCTCAAGACAGATGCCTCCAAAGGCGGGGCGTATGTTTCAAGCGAAGGAAGATTTATAAGGGGCGTCAGGCCTGACGGTGTCCCTGATTATGCAGTAGCCACAGACCTACTGGGAGAATGGGCTATAGTTGTTGCCCGGGATATAGGCATTGACCCCGCTAAATTCATAGAATTTGCAAAAAGGACAGGCTGCGTTACTGTTGTTGACGGCGAGACAATAGTAGATTTTACTAATAAAGGCATGAGAGAAGATGTTGCCAAAAGAGGCCCTGTGGATGTATTTGAATGGAAGGGCCAGTGGATAAACGGCCTGCGTTTATTAGGGATGGATAGAGAAGCTGACGAGCTGCTTGAATCCAGCGGCAAATCTATTATAACCACGGATGGTAAGACAGGATATCCGTATGCGTCAAAAGGCCCTGTTCAAAAGTCAGATGATCCAAGAGATGTAACCCCTGGCGCAGATGCCGTATCTATCTCAGCTACATCTTACATGGCCTTTGCAAACGCAGGCTTTAAGCCAATGGTTATACCAGGGCCTGAGAAGACAATAGAATCAACCAAGGCGCTTAAGGATTTGCCTGCAGACAAACTAGGGAAGCCAGTCGTTAAAGAAGAAGGCGTTATTACAAAGGAATATAGTGACCTGGGTTTAATCGAGAAATACGACAAGAATACAAAAAAACTTATACTCACATCTCAGGCCCTTACAGGAAGGACAATCGCAGACTTTTTGCCAGCAGAAAGCCTGAATCAATCACCGGATTTTGTAAAAAAATTAGGCTATGCGAACATAGGGGAATACCTGAAAGACTCTAAGGTCGCGGCTATCATAGACTATAAGACAGGAAAAAGATGGATCAGTTTCGGGAAAGACAACATGGAACTCGCGTTGATAGAGCAGAGATTTGATAAGCTGTACTTTGATATCATCAGTTTTGATACATACAAGAACGAGACATACAGAGAGACCTATAGGCTGGGGGACCAGGATCTTAATCTTAGCGCGGCGCCGGAGGCTATTGTAGAGCTGGTTGATGAGGGGAATGCAAGAATAAAGATCTTGAACATCATGGAAGAACACAGTGAAGATTTTATAGGGCCTTCAAAGGTATTTAAGGACTCGTTTTCGTATGATGAGTGGCGGAATAACTTCACAGGTTCAACGTCCCGCAGGATTACGACACTGAAAGACAATGACTCCAGGATAGTATTTTATGCTGCCGGCACAGGGGAAGTAGCAGCCATAAAAGACGGCAAACTATACATAGGCAGGGCGTTAGGCACAAAAGAACTTCCTAATGAATATGATAGGAACAAGGCTGGGAAATATATAAAAGATCAAGGCAAGCTCAGATCGGCAAAATATATTTCCCTAGCTGAATTTGACGCCAATAACCCAAGCATAAACCAGCAGTATATAAACCTTGTCTATTTTGATAAAGACGGCAAGGAAGATATACTGTTAAGATATGACCTCGAAAGCCGCGCATACGGC
>PCTH01000014.1 GCA_002771475.1 Candidatus Omnitrophica bacterium CG22_combo_CG10-13_8_21_14_all_43_16
ATCGGGACGAGTGGCCGACCCGGAGCGAAGCGAAGGGCGCCAAATCCTCTTCCGCCCACCAAATGTTTTAAAGATTTGTTATTTGAGATTAATGCGGGAGTAGCTCAGTGGTAGAGCTTCTCGTTGCCAACGAGAAGGTCGCGGGTTCGAACCCCGTCTCCCGCTCCATTAATAACAAGCTAGGGGTTCGAAGAGAGCCCTGTTTTGAAATACGACACTGCTATTGCGACGAATAAGAGCAATGTTTAGCAGGCCGGCCGAGATGTGAGGCCGGCAAGAGTATTTACTTGTAATATCATAGAGCGAAGATAGGCAGAATTATAAATAAACCAAACCTTTAAAGGAGGAACAAGATGCGCATGGTAGATTTTTTGAACGAAAAAGCAATATCTGCGGATTTGAAATCCAAGGACAAGAATAGCGCTATAAAAGAACTTACAGATCTTTTAGTAAAATCAGGCCAGCTGAAGCCAAGGGATAAGGATGCTGTGGTAAAGGTACTTTTAAACAGAGAAGCCCTTGGCTCAACCGGAATAGGTCAGGGCGTGGCCATACCTCATGGAAAATGCGAATATGTGAGCGAGCTCATAGGCGCTTTCGGAATATCTAAAAGCGGCATAAAGTTTGATTCGTTAGACGGGGAACCTGCATATATATTTTTTCTGCTCCTGGCTCCCATTGAATCTTCGGGCCCGCATCTTAAGGCCCTGGCTCGCATCTCAAAATTATTGAAAGATAAATATTTCAGGGATTTATTAAAAGGAGCTGATAGCGAAAAGTCGTTAATTAAAATCATAAAAGACGAAGATACAAGAAGGACTTGATAAAAATGCGAAGATTAAAATGGCTTTATCCGGGCATGAAAATAAAACGCTGGATATTTACTTCCGGCACAGGGGTCTTGTTGGTTGCGGCAGGCTCTATCGTACTCATACTTAAAAGATTCCCAGGTTCAAAAACTATCGGCATAACTGTTATAATCCTTGGAGCTCTTATAATCATATACGGTATGAAAAGGATGCTAAAGTCATTCGTAGCTGTCTTTCTACCGCAGAGAGAAAAAGAGCTGGTTGATATAATGTATCATTACAGCCAGCTTGAAAAAGGGCCCAAGGTGGTAGTCATAGGCGGAGGCACAGGGCTTTCAACCATTCTGCACGGCTTAAAAGAGCAGACAAGCAATATCACGGCAATAGTGACTGTTGCTGATGACGGAGGATCCTCCGGAAGGCTTAGAGAACAATTTGGCATACTCCCTCCGGGAGACATAAGAAACTGCCTTGTAGCGCTTGCCGATGCAGAACCCTTGATGAGGGAGTTGTTTCAGTTCAGGTTCGGAAGCGAATCGGAGTTAAGCGGTCATAGTTTCGGCAATCTGTTTATAACAGCAATGTGTAAAGTCACTGGTGATTTTGAAAAGGCAATCAAGGAATCCTCCAAGGTTCTTGCGATAAGAGGAAGAGTTATCCCTTCCACGTTTGAAAAAGTAAAACTTGTGGCGGAATATCAGAACGGACAGAAAACAGTGGGCGAGACAAAGATAGTAAAGCAAAATGCCCCAATAAAAAGGGTTTATCTGGACCCGGCTAATTGCAAAGCCAGCAAGGAATCATTCGAGGCTATAGCAGAGGCAGACATAATAGTGTTGGGGCCCGGCAGTTTATACACAAGTGTTATTCCTAATCTTTTAGTAGAAGGCATAGCGGAAAAAATCGCCCAATCCAAAGCTCCGAAAGTATATGTTTGTAATGTAATGACGCAGTCCGGAGAATCAGATAATTATACGGCATTTGATCATATGAACGCGCTTATATCTCATACGCGGCCAGATATACTTAATTATTGCATCGTAAACGCGGGAAAAGTCCCAAAAGAACTTCTCAATAAATACGAAGAAGAAGGCGCTTTCCCTGTTGTGGCGGATTCGGACAAGATTATAGAAAACGGCTACAATGTAATAGAAGGCGATGTAGTAAATACCCAGAATTATGTAAGGCACGATGCCAAAAAACTCTCAAAGGTTATTATAGACCTTACTCTTAAAACAAAAGGCAAAAAGATTTCTATAGATTAAAGCGGGTTTAGCATGCTAATAGAAAAAAAGTTAACCATTCAAAATGAATTGGGGCTTCACGCCAGGCCTGCGGCGCTGTTTGTACAGATAGCCAATAAGTACGAAAGCGATATTGTAGTAAAGAAAGGCAGGCAAGAAGTGAACGGAAAGTCCATAATGGGGCTTTTGACACTTGCGGCTGAAAAAGGCGCAATGCTCCATATTAAAGTAAACGGCCCTGACGCCAAAGAAGCAGTACAGGAACTCGAAAAGGTAATACTGGGGGATATTCCATAATGTCATTAAAAGGTATACCAGCTTCGCCCGGGATAGCCATAGGCAAGGCTTTTTTATTTGATACGAGGCAGCTTGTAGTAACCGAAAGAGATATCAAGCAGGACGTTATTCCTTCCGAGATAACCCGCTTTGAAGAAGCCCTTATAAAAACGCGTTCAGAGATACTCGCCATCCAGAAAAAGATTTCCAAAGAGATGGGAGGCCAGCACGCAGAGATATTCAATGCCCATCTCCTGGTCTTGGAAGACAGGATGCTGATAGAGGAAGTGATAGAAGATCTTAAAAAAGATCGCAAGTGCGTTGAATATATATTTTCAAAGGTTATAGCCAAATATATAAAGGTCTTCTCTAAAATGAACGATGAGTACCTCAAAGAAAGGACTAGCGACATAGAAGATGTGGGCAAAAGGATTTTAAAAAATCTTATAGGCGCTCAGGAAAAAACACTTAGCGACCTGACAGAAGAGGTCATAGTTGTGGCGTACGACCTGTCTCCCTCAGACACCGCTAATATGCACAAAAAGAATGTAAAAGGATTTGTCACTGATATAGGCGGCAGGACTTCTCACACTGCGATCATGGCAAAGTCGCTGGAGATTCCGGCTGTGGTAGGGCTTGAAAGAGCCACTACTAAAATAAAGCCGGGGGATATGCTGATTGTGGACGGGACAGGCGGGGTAGTAATAATCAACCCTGACAAGATAACCCTTAAAAAATATGAGACAAAACAGCAGAAATTCGTAGCATTTGAGAAAATACTTTTAGATTTTAAAGATAAACCCGCTGTCACTATTGACGGTCGTAAGATAGAGGTCTCTGCAAATATAGAATTGCCTGAAGAGGTCAGCTCTGTAATTGCTCATGGCGCAGAGGGTATAGGGTTATACCGCACAGAATTTCTCTACATGAATAGAAACGACGTCCCTGACGAGGAAGAACAGTTCGAGGCGTATAAGAAAGTGGCTGCCAGGCTTTCCAAAAGCCCTGTTATAATCCGTACACTTGACCTGGGCGGAGATAAATTTTTATCCCAGCTTAAAGTTCCTCATGAGATGAACCCGTTTCTTGGATGGCGGGCGATAAGATTCTGCCTTGCGAAACCCGAGGTGTTTAAGGTCCAGCTGAGGGCAATACTTCGCGCCAGCGTATTCGGGAATATAAAAATCATGTTTCCTATGATATCCGGTTTGGGAGAACTCAGGCAGGCAATAGAGGTTCTGGAAGAGGCAAAACAAAAATTGAGAAATAAAAAACTGGCTTTCAAGGACGACATAGAAGTCGGGGCCATGATAGAAATTCCTTCTGCCGCGCTTACCTGCGACCTTCTTGCCAAAGAGGTGGATTTTTTCAGCATAGGCACTAATGATCTCATACAATATTCCCTGGCAGTAGACAGGGCGAATGAGAAGATAGCTTATCTGTACAAGCCGACCCATCCCGCTGTCCTGAGGCTCATAAAAAATATAATAGATTCAGGCCATAAAGAAAATATATGGGTAGGTATGTGCGGAGAAATGGCAGCTGAGCCGGGATTTGTTTTGATTTTATTGGGATTGGGCCTGGACGAATTCAGTATGAGTCCGGTAGTCATTCCGGAGGTGAAATACGTTATCAGCAATGTGAAATTCGAGGATGCCAAGAAAGTCGCGGAAGAGGCATTGACACTTTCTACAGGCGAAGAGGTAGAAACCTTTACAAATAAAAGGCTGAATGAGCTGATCCCATGGCTCAAGAAGACCAAGAAACAGTAGCAATCCTTCGGCATGAATAAACTGGACAATCTGAAATTAATAAAAAAGCTGGACCGCTCAGATATGCTGAAGTTTATCTCCGGCCTGCCGGGCCAATGCCGCGATGCCTATAAGATAGGAAGTTCCGTCAATATAAGCAAACCCTCCATAAAAATAAGTAATATAGTATTCGCAGGCGTTGGGGGATCAAGCATTGGCGCTGGCCTGGTAAAAGTATATCTCCATGATGAGCTAAAAATTCCGGTATCAATATGCCGCAATTACGCATTGCCTGATTTTACCAGAGAAGATACGATTTTATTCTGCTCGAGCTATTCCGGCAACACAGAGGAGACGCTTTCATGTTTCGAGAATGGCCTTAAGAAAAAAGCCTTTATAATAACTTTGGGTTCAGGCGGCAGGTTAAAAGAGATAGCTTTAAAAAATAATATCACGCACATATCTATCCCTTCCGGTTATCCGCCCAGGACAGCTGTAGGTTATATGTCCATAATAATACTAGCTATCCTGGCCAGGCTGGATCTTATAAAAGATAAAGAAAACGACGTAAAAGAGCTTTGCAATGTCCTTTCAGATATAAGGGATAAAGAGATAGGCTTTGAAGTCCCTCTGGTAAAAAATATTTCCAAACAGATAGCGGCGAAACTTTATAAGAAATATCCCGTGATATACGGCACAGCTGATACCACAGAAGCTGTAGCTATGAGATGGAGAGAGCAGATTGCTGAGAACGCGAAGGCGCTTTCATCCGGAAATGTTTTTCCTGAAATGAACCACAATGAGATTGTGGGCTGGAAATTTCCTAAAAATATTTTGAAAGATTTCAAGGCCATAATATTCTCTGATAAAGATGATTACGAAAGAGTGAAAGAGCGCATAAAGATTATCAGCGGAATTATAAAAAAATCCGGTTCAGAAGTTATTTTATTGAAACGAGATTCAGGCGGAAGGCTCGCGAGGATTTTTTCTCTTTTGTACATAGGGGATTTTGTGAGTTTTTATCTAGCCATACTTAATAACATTGACCCTACGCCAGTGGAAGTAATAGATTATCTGAAAAAAGAATTAGGAAAAATATGAAAGTATTATTATTAGCCGCAGGTTATGCCACCAGGCTGTATCCATTGACGCTAGATACCCCGAAGCCGCTTCTTCCAGTGGCAGGCAAGACCGTCATGGGTTATAT
>PCTH01000071.1 GCA_002771475.1 Candidatus Omnitrophica bacterium CG22_combo_CG10-13_8_21_14_all_43_16
AAAAGCAAATATTCTTATGGCGATTAAAGTGTACTATTTGAATAGATATATAACGCATATTATAATAACCAGCTCTGGCAGGTTTTCGAAAAAACGCTTGTCCTGTCCAGGCAGGCCTGAGGCACCTCAGAAACGTTTCGGCATCATTGGGTCTTATATATAAGCGCGCAAAGAATTACGGCGAGATTTTTATACTGCCAAGACTACCTTCAGTATAAAAAATGAGCCGTAAGCCGTAGCGCGCGGCGAAACCAGTTTCAGTGCCGAACGGCCTGCCTGGACAGGGCACCATGCCCACTCGAATCGGCGAGGCTTTTCTCAAAACCTGCCAGGGCTGGCCAAAACGATTACTGTAGCCTAATATCGAAAGCATTACATCTTATGGCAATAAAGCAGATTCAAGAAGGGTTTTTGTATACGGATGCTGAGGGTTTTTAAAGACATTTTCGCACGAGCCTGATTCAATAAGCTTGCCTGACTGCATGACCATTACCCTGTCGCATATGGAGCCTATGACTCCCAGATCATGGCTTATAAAAAGGTAGGTAAGATTTTTCCTTTTTTGCAGTTCTATCAAAAGATTCAATATCTGGGCCTGCACAGATATATCAAGGCTTGACACAGGCTCATCGCATATTATAAATTCCGGGTCAGTTGCCAGGGCCCTTGCTATGCCTATACGCTGGCGTTCCCCGCCCGAAAGTTCCGAAGGCAGCCTGTTCAGGTAAGTTTCGCCGAGGCCTACTGTTTCTAAAAGCTCTATGGTTTTGTTTTTACGCTCTCGGCCGGAAACATTTTTATGTATATGATAGACCTCTTCTATCACCTTACCCGCCTTCATCCTGGGGTCCAAAGACGCGTATGGGTCCTGGAATATTATCTGCAGGTCCTTGCGCGTTTTTCTCATGTCGCCATGCGAAATGTTTAATAAATCCCTGCCTTTATAAAAAATACTGCCTTTATCCGCTTCGAGGAGGCGCAGTGCCAGCTTCGCAAGCGTGCTCTTGCCGCATCCTGATTCCCCTACCAGCCCCAGAACCTCGCCTTTAAAAACAGAAAAACTCACGTCATCCACAGCTCTTGTATTGTGTTTCTTGAAAGTCTTGCGTAAATTATCTATTTTTAATAGTTCCATTTGATTTAAGTTCCTCTATTCTGATGCACCTCGACGCCTGTCCTCCTGACACATCCCTTAATTCCGGCTCTTTTTCCGTACATTTATCTATCCTGAACCTGCATCTGGGATAAAACTTGCATCCTTGGGGAAGTTCAGAAAATAACGGCGCCTTCCCGCTTATCGCGTTAAAAGGTTTTTTTCTATGCTCTAATGAAGGGATTGAATCTATCAGGCCTATTGTATATGGATGAGCCGGGCTGGAAACTATTTTTTCCTTCGGACCAAATTCAATAATCTTACCTGCGTACATAATAGCGATCTTATCGGCTATATTAAAAACTATTCTCAGATCGTGGGATATAAAAAGAATAGCCAGGTTCATCTTATTTTTTAGTTCCATGATAAGGTCCAATATCTGGCGCTGCACAGTAACGTCAAGCGCGGTAGTCGGTTCATCCAGCACCAATAAATCCGGCCTGGACGCAATCGCCATCCCTATCATAGCGCGCTGCTGCATCCCGCCTGAAAGTTCATGTGGATAGGCATTTTTCCTGCCTATGATTTTTTCAAGCCCCACGCTTTTTAAAATCTCCGCGATCCGGCGTCCGGGATTATCTTTTTCTTCCAGCGATTCCCGTATCTGCTCATATATTGTAAAAACCGGGTTAAGAGAACTGAACGGTTCCTGAAACACATATGAAATCTTTTTGCCCCTTATATTCCTTAGTTCCTCCGGATTTAATTTCAATATATCGTTACTTGCGAATAAAATTTCTCCGGAGCTGATATTGCCTTTCCGTTCAGGTATAAGTTTTGTTATGCTTAAGCCCGCTGTAGTTTTGCCGCACCCTGATTCGCCTATGAGCCCCACGCACTCGCCCCTATCTATGTCCAGGTCTACGCCTCGCACAACCTCTACCATGCGATTGTCAGATTTATAATTAATTTTCAAGTTTTTTATCTGCAGCAGCATATTATTTTAAAAGTTTTTCCCTTATTCCCTCTCCCAATAAATTATACCCGAGTACCGTGATAAAAATCGCGAGCCCCGGAAATAGCATCATCCACCAGCCTGCTCCCATCACAGCCTTGCCTTCGCTCAGGATATTGCCCCAGCTCGGCGTAGGCGGCTGGACCCCTATGCCCAGAAAACTTAAACTCGATTCTACTAAAATAGCGCCTGCTATCCCTAGGGTAATGCTTACCAATACCGGCGCCATTGCATTCGGAATAAGATGCCTTGCGATTATCCTCAGGTCGCCCGCGCCTATGGCCTTTTCAGCGTATATAAAATCTCTTTTTTTTAAACTCAATATTTCAGCCCGTATAAGGCGGGCCATGCCCATCCAGCTCGTAGCTCCTATTATTACCATTATATTTATTATGCTGGGCTCCAGGAGCGCAATCACGGCCAGTATCAGGAAAAATGTCGGGAAGCAAAGCATTATATCTATAAATCTCATGATAACCGCGTCTACCCATTTGCCGTAATAACCCGCTATTGCGCCGAGCGCTATCCCTATCAGGCCTGCTATGCCTACTGCTATAAATCCCACCATTAAAGATATCCTGGCCCCGTAAACCATCCTGGAAAATAAATCCCTGCCCAGGCTATCTGTGCCGAAAATATGAGAGCCCGAAGGAGCTGTAAGAATATTTTCAATATCAATCTGCCCGGGATTATAAGGCGCTATCATAGGCGCAAAAATAGCTATTATTATAAAAAACCCCACAATCCCCAATCCAAACAAGGTCAATTTATTCATAGATTATCTTCCAGTTTTATCCTCGGGTCTACTGCCGCATAGGAAATATCAGCTAAGAGATTTCCCAGAAGAGTAAGAACAGCCCCGATAACCAAAACCCCCATTATCACCGGATAATCCCTTGCCATCACTGACTCATAAAAAAGCCTGCCCATCCCGGGTATGCTGAATATTGATTCAAAAATAACGCTGCCGCCTATTAGGGCCGGCACTGATAATCCTAAAATAGTCACGACAGGCAAAAGCGCGTTTTTTAACGCGTGTTTATAAAGGACTTCTTTTTCCGTCAAGCCTTTTGCCCTGGCAGTCCTGATGTAGTCCTGTTTTAAAACGTGCAGCATGCTGCTTCTCATATACCTTGAAATCCCGGCGAGGCCTCCGAAAGCTGAAACCAGCACCGGCAGCGCCAGGTGTTTTGATATATCAATAATCTTTTCAAAAATCCCGAATTTTTCAAATTCCAAAGACTTTATCCCGGATATAGGCAATATGCCCCACCTTACTCCTATATAATCCATCAGGATCAAGCTCAGCCAGAAAGTCGGGACTGCAAAACCTATAAATACAAACACTGTCATGAACCTGTCATAAAAATCCCCCTCTCTGACCGCTGAACTCACGCCTATGGGTATGCCGACTAGCAGTATCAGGATGATTGAAAATAGTTCTATGGTAAGGGTGACGGGGATACGCTCCATGATTTTCTGCATCACAGGCCTTGAATCCATAAAAGATGTGCCGAAATCAAACCTTGCGAATCTTTTCAGCCATTCAATATACTGGACATGAAGCGGTTTATCCAGGCCGTATAGATGAGATATCCTTTCTCTCGCCTCCATCGAAACCTTTGGATTAAACTGCGCCTCCAGATCAGTGGGTTTCCCGGGCGCGATATGGATGACGCTGAACGTGATAATAGTTATGCCTAATAAAAGCACGACCAGCCCGATTATTCTTTTTAAAATATATTTTCCCATATTTAGCGGGTGTAGCGCTGTTGGCTCGCGGGCACGTACCACTTGATAAAATTATATCCTATGCCGCTGGGCGCGACTTCTATTCCTTTAAAACGGCTGTTTAATATGGGCAAGGCATCCGGGACAAATAAAAACAGGTACGGCTGATCCTGATACAATATCTCATGTATCCTGTGATAGATAACCCTGCGCTCCTCCTGGTTAAAAGTCCTTCTGCCCCTTAAAAGCAGATCATCCACTTCTGCATTGCTATAACCTACAAAATTAAACTCGCCCTGTTTTGTCTTCGACGAATGCCATATATCATACATGTCAGGGTCCATGGATAATCCCCATCCTAAAAGGACCGCCTCGAACCGCCTCTTATCTATAAACTCGCTGACAAACGCGCTCCATTCTATTATCTTTATCTTGACCTCGATGCCCACTTCCTTAAGCCTTCTCTGGATTATTTCCAATGCCATCTTACGCTCGTCATTGCCTTGATTTGTAATAACAGTGAATGAAAATTTCATCCCGTCTTTTTCCAGGATCCCGTCCGCGTCTTTATCCGTCCAGCCCGCCTCTTTTAAAATCTCCCTGGCCTTTCCGGGATCATATTCCAAAGGCCTGACATCTTTATTGTACGCCCAGGATTCAGGTATAAAAGGCCCCGTCGAAACCCTGCCCAGGCCCAGAAGCACCCCCTTGATTATCTCTTCTTTATTTATAGCATAGTTTATCGCGCGCCTTACCCTGATATCTTTAAACTTAGGGTCGTTCAAATTATACCCCATATATGTATATCCGAAACTTGGAAAATTAAACCTTTGAAAATTCTTTTTGAAAAATTCCGTTTCTGTCTGGCGCCTGAATTGTATGGGCGTCAAAGAAGAGTAATCCACTGCCTGGCCCCTTAATTCAAGAAACAGAGTCGCCGCGTCAGGTATGATCCTGTAGATATACCTGTCTATATAGGGCCTGCCTTCAAAATAATCGCGATTTGAAACCAGCTCCACCCTTTCGCCTGTCTTCCATAATTTAAATTTATACGGCCCTGTGCCTATAGGATTTCTGGCAAATTTTGTGGTATTGAGGTCTTCTTTTTCCAATAAATGCGCCGGCATGATATTCATGCCCCAGCTGGAAAGTCCCGGGCTAAAGGGCTCTTTGTAATAAACCTTTATCGTGTAATCGTCTACCGCTTCAAGGTTTTTTACCATCAAAAAATCCCCGCCATAAGGGGTCCTTACCGAGGGATTGATTAAACTCTTATAGGTAAACTCCACGTCTTTGGAAGTAAACGGCTCTCCGTCGTGCCATTTAACGCCTTTTCTTAAATAAAATGTGATCTCCAGCCCGTCCTGCGAAACCTCCCACTTTTCCGCGAGATCTCCCATGAGATTTAGATC
>PCTH01000054.1 GCA_002771475.1 Candidatus Omnitrophica bacterium CG22_combo_CG10-13_8_21_14_all_43_16
ACATCATCGATGTCAATTCCTGTCTTCCTTAAGTCATCTATTAATTTTTTAGCAGAGCTTACATCTTGAATGAGCGACTCTTTTACTTCGCCATGGCCTAAGAATGCATTGAACGTCTGTTCCGGCATTGTGTTTACCGTATCTTTGCCAATAAGCTCCTCTACGTATTTGATATCGCTATATGCGGGGTTCTTCGTGCCTGTCGAGCCCCAGAGGACACGCTGAATACGCGCGCCTTTTTTCTTCAGCTCTTCGAACTCGCTGCGGGAAAATATTTCACGATATTTTTGATATATTACTTTTGAATTCGCTACGGCCGCCTTGCCTTTTAACGATTGGAGCCTTCCTTTAGTTTTTTCATCGGTCTCTTTTGCAAGACGCACATCAAGCAGGCTATCCACTAACGTATCGATACGGCTTACAAACACGCTTGCTACTGAGTTTATGCCGCTCAAGTCATCCCTTTTTTGAGAGAGGCGCTTGATTCCTTTTAGAAATGCCCGGGCTGTATTCATATACTGTTCAGCTGAAAATATCAGCGTTATATTTATGTTTATGCCTTCAGTAAGCAATTCCTCTATGGCCTTAAAGCCTTCTTTTGTCGAGGGGACTTTAAACATTACGTTTGGCCTATTCACCTTTTTGTGCAGTCTTTTTGCTTCTTTGACAGTTTCCTCTGCCTTATGCGCCAGTTTGGGATTGACCTCAAGGCTCACAAAACCATCCATACCCTTTGACCCCTCATAGACAGGCCTAAAAAGATCCGCGGCCTCTTGTATGTCGCGCACCGTTAATTCGTCGTAGATCTCAAATGCGGATTTTCCGGAGGAGCCAAGTTCTTTTATCTTATCATCGTAGTCGCTGCTTTTGCTTATTGCATTATCAAATATGGTAGGATTTGAGGTAACGCCCAAAAGCCCGGCTTCAATCATGCCTTTGAGCTTTCCGGTCTTGATGTAAGACCTACTTATGTTATCAAGCCAGGCGCTCTGGCCAAAGGCCGCTAATTCCTTAATTTTTGATTTATCCATATCACACCTCCCCTTTACTTAATGCCTCATCAATTTTATCTTTATCAAAACCTGTGATAATTACGCCTCCGATATCGATAACCGGCACAGACATCGTGCCGCTTTTTTCTATCATCTCATTCTGCGCGGTTTCATTTTGTGAGACATCGACATCTGTATATTCAATACCTCTTTCCTGCAGATATGCTTTTGCTTTCTTACAATAAGGGCAGGTGGGAGTTGAATAAATAATGATTTTTTTGTCCATAATATCCTCCAGTTTATTTTAATGATTCCAAAATCATCTCTTTTGGCGGATAGTCATACGATTTCCCCTTCCAAAAGTAGGGCCGGCATGAACTTGCGCCGTATTTTGTAACCATTTTAGCCTTAGGATCCACATCCTGCCCATTAACCTGAACAGCAGGAGACCCGAAAAACTTATGCTCGCTTGCTTCTTTTTCGGAAGTTATCAATACCGCTTCAAATCTAACCGGCAGGCCTTTTTCTTTTAATGCCTTTTCTATCTCATCAAAAGCTTCGTGGTAAGCATGACAACCTTCGGTATGCAGCAATCTAATAACAGACATAATGCGCCTCCCTTTATCATCAATATGCGGCATATCTATCTGAACGACTTATTAAATTCGCCATCTCTGATATCGTTACGGGAATAAAGATATTCGCCGAAATATTAGACATATCTCCATATGCCTTGGAAATCCCTGAAACAACCAACATTGCCCCATTGATATAGAATCTTGCGCCTTTTTTATGCAAAAATTTGAGGTATTCACCGTACGTCGCAGGCATATTATTTAAGGAAACGCCGAACTGTCTTGACAGCTCTTTTCTTAGATTCTCAGGCATTTTATACCCTTCTAACTTATCCTTGCCACGCCATCCTTTTTTATACGTATTAACTGCGCTGGCATCAATCAAAACGTTAGTCTCGTAGCCAGCCTCAAGCGCTGCCCAGACCATATTATAAGCAACACAAATCTGAGCGTCGTCTTTGCCTAAGTCTGTTTTTACATGAATCAACATAATTTTCTCTTGAGCCCAAGATACTTGAGGTAAACTCAAAAGCATAATGCTTATTACCAGCAATATAATTGGCCTTCTCATGCCCAAACCTCCTTGTCATTCAGACAGACTTGCTCCCGTTAGAAATCTTTTATCTCATTTCCGTTATTTATATCGTTCGTATTTCTAATGAGGCTTGCCTTATATCCTGTCTTATTTATTGCCTCTACCAACTGTTCAATGCTTGTCTTTGAAGGGTCATATTCGACCCGGGCCTTGCCCTCTTTAGCCGAGGCCTTCGCTGTAACCACGCCTTTTACTTTTTTGATTGCCGATGAAACAGCAAGCTCACACGTAAAACATGTCATCCCTTCAACAGGGATAACCACGGTCCTAGTCTCAATCAAGCCTGCCTTGGTTCTCTTATCAGTAAAATCCTTCTGCACAACATACGTATAGATATTAAGCGTTACAAATATGGCTACAATGAGAGTAGATATTATTAATGTAAAGAGGGTTATCTTTTTATTTTCCATCTTGCATGCCTTAAGGTCGCAAGCTCTCTTTTTCTTAAGATAGCTTCCCCAGGCAAAAGTAAGCAAAAGGAGTGCCGCTGCTATAAAATACCAGTGGTATTTTCCAATTGCCGCGCCTATTCCTAAGCTGCCCAAACCTAATAAAATGAGCACAAATGGCCCCAAACAACATATCGAAGCAATCGCCGCCGATAAAATACCCAATTTTGATGCCTTCATAACATTACGACCCTTTTTTTATTTTACTGATTTAAGCTTAAAATTCTCATCGCAATCAGAAAGACGATTATAGCTGATTGGCGTTGCCGTATCTAAGGTTAATAAACGCTGTTTATATTCCTGAAGATACTGTTTTCTCACCTCATCGCCAACCTGAAATACCGCATATGCGACGAAAGGTGGGGTTGGTTGTATTCCGCAAAAATAGAGCACGCCATGGTTAACAGGATATAGCACCTGATTTATATCCCATCCGTGCGGCGTATCAGGAGCATAAATAGCCTGAAGCCCTCCTGTGGTAACGGAGAGCATTGCCTTTTTACCGGCAAGCAAACCCGTGTCATACATCCTGCCAAAATCCCAGGCAAATCCGGTAGCCAATACACGGTCAAACCATCCTTTTAATATTGCGGGTACGGAAAACCACCATAGAGGATACTGAAGTATTATAAAATCTGCCCAGAGCAGTTTCTCTTGCTCTTTTCCAATATCATCAGTGAACTTTTGTTTTTCGTAGGCACTCTTTAGCTCCGTTACGTAATTTACATGGTCAGAATTAGTGAGTCCAAGAAAATCATTTCTTCCAAGAGATGCTTTAAAGTTCATCTCATAAAGGTCGGATATTTTTACCTCATGGCCTTGTCCCTTAAGCAGCGAAATTGCCAATTCCTTCATTGCGCTGTTAAATGACCTTGGTTCTGGGTGGGCGTAAACGATTAATACTTTCATTCTTTACCTACTTTTCTATCTAGTACGCTCCTTACCGCTTGTATAATGTCCTCATCTTTCAAATGATATTTTTTAAGCAGGCCTTCCGGGTCTCCTGATTCACCGAAGGTATCTTTTACGGCAATCATTTCTATCGGCACAGGATAATTTCTTCCCAGCACTTCTGCAACTGCGCTGCCCAAGCCGCCGTTTATCTGGTGTTCTTCAGCGGTAACGACCGCGCCTGTCTTTCGGGCGGCTTTGATTATCGCTTCCTCGTCTATAGGCTTTATGGTGTGGATATTTATAACTTTTGACTCTATGCCCTCTTTTGAGAGCATGTCGGCTGCTTTTAAAGATTCTGAAACCATAAGTCCTGTGGCTATTATAGTTACATCTTTTCCCTTTCTCATCAGATTCGCCTTGCCTATTTCAAACTTATCATTCTCTTTCGTAATAATCGGATAAGGCGTTCTTCCCAATCTCATATAAATCGGCCCGCATATCTCAGCCATTGCTATGGTGGCTTTTTTAGCCTCTATTGCGTCTACAGGAGAGAGAACGGTTAGGTTAGGCAATACTCTCGTAATAGCAAAATCTTCAAGGCACTGGGCTGTGGCGCCATCTTCACCTACGGTAAGGCCTGTGTGAGAACCTATTATCTTCACATTGTGTCTATTATAGCAAATTGAGATGCGCATTATTCCGTATGCGCGGTTTGTTAAAAATACCGCGAATGAGCAGGCAAAAGGTATGAGCCCGTCCAGACACAATCCCACGGCAGTACCTAAAATATCCTGTTCGGCTATACCGAGATTAAAGAATCTGTCAGGAAATTCCTTCTTAAAATATTCCGCTCTCGTTGCGTCTTCTAAATCACCTGATAAAACAACGACTTTCCGATTTTTTTTACCGAGTTCAACTAATGCTTCGCCAAAAGCATCCCGCGTAGCTTTCATCTGCCACATATTCACCCCCACACCAATTATTTCATACTATCCACAATGCGTTTTTTTAATTGGACAAAAGCTCTTGACCTTAATTTCAAGTTTTGCTCTCTTTTCCGAGCATCTCTTTCAGATCTATATCCTTCATAATATATTAAATCGAATGGCCTTCTTAATTTTGTAGAGGGAACTAAACCGCTATTGTGTTCTTTTATCCTGCGTTCTAAATTATTAGTGGAACCTGTATAAAGATTTTTGTCTTTTTTACTTCTCAATAGATAAATATAGAACACGTCTCCCTCCGAATAATTGGTGTGGGGGTTAAAAACCTAACTCTTTTAACGCGATTTCCAATTCTTCTTTCTTAGGCGCCTTACCGTGCCATTTGGCTTGTCCTTCCATAAATGAGACGCCTTTGCCTTTAATTGTATGCGCCACAATCATTGTAGGCTTATCCTTTACTTGATCAAATTCATCAAGAGCGGCTATTATTTCAGTAAAGTTATGCCCGTCTATTTCAATAACTTTCCACCCAAAACTACGCCACTTATCCACAAGAGGTTCTTCATGTTTGATTTCCTCTACAGGACCGTTTTCTTGTACACTGTTTCTATCAAGAATAGCACAAATATTATCCAATTTATGGTGGCTGGCTGTCATTGCCGCCTCCCAAACCTGGCCTTCCTGGATTTCACCGTCTCCAAGCAGGCAATATATTCTGAAATCCACTTTACGAA
>PCTH01000045.1 GCA_002771475.1 Candidatus Omnitrophica bacterium CG22_combo_CG10-13_8_21_14_all_43_16
CTTTTTCAGTTAAGCCGAGGATGGATTTAAGATGTCCTATTGTTCTTCTATAAGGCCTTTTATTTCTTATTTCCCAGTTATATACTGTTGTCTCGCTAACACCTAATCTAGTGGATATCTTTCATTGTTAAACCCGAATACATTATATTGAACCTTGTATTGCTGTTACAATCTTGGCGTTGATGTTTTGTAACTTATTATCCAAAGGTACAATTTTTTTTCCTACTACAATAAATCCTAAAAAATTATCTATACGATTATTATCCATAATAACCTCTGTTTTAAAAACTCCGGTTTTTTCCAAGTAATCCTTTGTAAGTGCAAGTTGATCTTTAAAACCATATTTATCGGGGTACATCCATATATCAGGTATTTTTCTATGATCATGCAAATTAGTAGAACAGACAATAATAACTATACCTTCTGGTTTTAAAAGCTCGTGTACAGAGTTTAATACTTCAATTGGCCTAACTAGATAATTCATCCCTAATGAAATTATAACAACATCGAATTTTTTATTTAGCATAAAATGAGGATTTTTGTTTATGTTCAAAACTTCCCAGCTATCAAGCGTTTTATTTTGCCTTAAAGCATTTGCTGTAAGCCCTATTCCGTGAATTCTTCTTCCATGCTTTATATTTACACAAGAAGAAGTTCCTGACATAAGGTCAAGAATTTCGCATTGTTGGGGCAATAAATATTCTATTCTTTGAATTATAGATTCTCTAACCTTATCACTCAAATAGGTAGTACCGCCAAATTCTTCCCAGCTCTCCCAAAAATATTCATCTAATGGATCTACATAAGGAGATTCTGGTCTAATAAAAGCAGCCTCTCCGTACAAACTTAAACTAGAAGGCGTGTCGGCATCTTTTTTTTCTTTATATAATGCGCTTATACGCTGGTAAGTGTCATCCCCTGCCCCAATTTCAAGGCGCAGAGTCTCTGTAGAATAGACTACATTTACAAATAAAAATATTATAGCTATCCCTATAGTTATAATTTTCAAATTATAACATTTTTTAAAGTTTAACATAATCCAGGCAAAAAATAACCCTTGTTTCAGGGCTAAACGTTTATTCTTGGAGCTATATTTAACTGTAATATAATTATAGCATAAAAATGCAATTTTTCAAGACGATAAGATTAAATTAACTTATTGAAATTAAACGAGTTAAAGTATTATGGAGTGCGAAAAATATCTATTTAAACCACTCAAGTATGGGGGTTTCAAAAAAATCCTTTATATTAATGCCCGACATGCCTATTAACATGCTGTTTTTTATCTTATATTTCTTCCTAAAAAACTCCAAACCTGGCAATGTTGTATGCCTTTTTCCGCTCTTAACTTCTATCGCAACCAAATCACTGCCTTTTGATAAGATAAAGTCAACTTCATTGTTGCCTTTCCTCCAATAATAAAGTTCTACGCTATGCTGTACGCCTTCGTTTACAAGATGGGCGCCTACGCTGACTTCGACTAAACGGCCCCACATATCAGGATCAGAGCGCCATTCCTGAAAACTTTTATTGGCTAAGGATGTCATTAAAGCTGTATTTAAAGGCATCCATTTCGGGCTTGAGCTTCTTCGGCGTAGAGCCCCTCCTGACCATTTTTGTAATCCCTTTATCAAAAAAGCGGATTCAAGCAATCTCTGGTAATGAGCAAGGGTTGTAGTATTGCCTGCATCTGCCAATTGTCCCAAAAGCTTCTGATAGGAAAGAATTTGCCCTCCGTATTCGCAGGCTAAAACAAACAGCTGTCTTAAGAGGGCCGGTTTTTCAACCCGGTTTAAAAGTAATATGTCTTTTGAAATGGCTGTCTCAATCAAAGAATCCCTTACATACTGAGACCATCTTTCTTCATTATCTATTAAAGTAGCAGCACCGGGATAACCGCCAAAATATATAAATCTATCAACGTCCCAATTAAAACAGTCCTGGCATTCTTTCCATGACCAATGCCCTAATCTTATAACCTCGAACCGGCCTGCAAGGCTTTCAGTCAGGCCTTTTTGGATTAAAAGTGCTGATGAACCCAAAAGAACTACTTTGAGGTCAATATCTTGTCTTGTATCTTCATCCCATAACCTTTTAACTTCCTCTGACCAACTTGATATTTTCTGAACCTCGTCTAATATGAGAATTACAGATTTTTCATTTAAGGCTTTTCTCCGGCCTATATCCCATTGCTGAGCAATCCATTCTACAGGAGGCGGTGCCGGCAGATCAGCTGCAGCATAATGATACGAAATACCTATTTCTTCAAGTACCTGCCGAATAGCAGTTGTCTTACCTACCTGCCTCGGTCCAGAAATAACCTGAATGAAATTCCTATTTTCTTTAAGGCGTTGAGCAATTGTAACTGTTATATCTCTTTTAAATATTGGTAGTTGCATAAATGAACTCCATTATCTCAAGCTACTGAGTAATTATACACTAGGTTTTTGGAAAAGTCAAGTGCTACAGCCAATTTTTTAAAACTCCTTTCCCTTGGTTTAACCCCTCTTATCTCCCAATTTATTATAGAATCAGGCGTTACTCCGATAAGCTTAGCAAGCTCCCTGATGAGTAGACCCTTATCTATCCTTGTCTTTCTTATCTTTTCGCCTAATGTTTTGGGATTTTGGGGAAAAATCTGAAATAATCCGCGAAAGAGTAAAAATCGCCAGAGGTATACAGCTTAAAAGATTTAAAGACGATAGAGTTTTTTCAAACTCCCAGATGAGTTATAAAATGGTAAGAAAATATTGCAAATTAGATGATATATCTAGAGACTTATTAAAAATAGCTTTGACAGAGCTCGGCTTCAGCGCGCGTTGTTATGACAAAATCCTTCGTGTCTCCCGCACCATCTCGGACTTGGAAGGTAAAGAAAATATCAACTCAGACCACGTATCAGAAGCCATCCAATACCGCAGCCTGGATAGAAATATGTGGATGTAGCTTACTATTTTGAGGCTCTTTTGGAACGCTTGCGGATAAGGGGGTCTAAAATCTTTTTTCTCAGCCTGAGGTTTTTTGGCGTAACTTCCAAAAGCTCGTCCGGGCCAAGATATTCTATGGAAAGCTCCAGGGTCATTTCCCTGGGAGGCGTCAGCATGATAGCGTCATCGGAACCTGCAGCCCTCATATTGGTAAGTTTTTTTGTTTTGCACGGGCTCATATCGAGATCTTCAGGCCTGGAGTTTTGGCCGATAATCATGCCTTCATAGACTCCTGTATTAGGGCTTATAAATAATTCGCCGCGTTCCTGCGCATTATTAAGCGCATATGACGTGGAAACGCCTGCTTCAGAAGACACCAGGGAACCGTGGGCATTTACAAAAGACAGGCCTTCATCCATAGGTTCATATTCATCAAACGCATGGTTTATTATCGCAGTGCCGCGCGTCTTTGTCATAAACATGGCCTTTAAACCTATAACAGCCCGCGTTGAAATCTCGTATTCAAAATAAACCATGCCTTTTGCGCCCTGGAACATATTTTTAAGGCGGGCCTTTCGCCTGCCTACCTCTTCTATGACCACGCCCTGATATTCTGAAGGGACTTCAATGGTTAAAAACTCAAAAGGCTCCATCGTTATTCCGTCTTTTTCAATAAATATCGCCTCCGGCTGGGAAACCTGCAGCTCATAGCCTTCGCGCCGCATAGTCTCTATTAAAATCGCCAGATGTAATTCCCCTCTTCCTGACACCAGAAACATATCAGGACTTTCTGTCTCATCTACACGCAACGATACGTTTGTCTCAATTTCTTTAAAAAGCCTTTCGCGAAGCGCCCTGGAAGTGACATATTTACCGTCTCTTCCTGCAAAAGGGCTTTTATTTACTCCGAACATCATCCGCACAGTCGGTTTTTCTATTTCAGGAGGGGTTAAAGGTAAAGGGTTGTCAGCATCTGTTATTGTATCTCCTATTCCTATTTCTTCAAAACCAGCCACAGCCACTATTTCTCCTGATTCAGCGTTATCGCGTTCTACCTGCTTAAGGCCTTCATAACTTAAGATAGCTGTAACCTTGCAAAGTTTCTGGCTTTTGTCCCTTCGCGCAAGAATAACATTCATGCCCTTTGCGATAGAGCCTGCTGTAATTTTTCCTATGCCCATCTTGCCTTTATAAAAATCCGAAAGAAGCGCTAACACTAAAATCTGAAGAGGCGCGTCCGGATTCACTTCAGGTTTTGGTATTGTTTCCAGGATAGTATCTAAAAGAGGCGCTATTGTTTCCGAGGGCTTAGCTTGGTCCAGTGTCGCAAAACCTTTCAACGCGGAAGCGTAAATAATCGGAAAATTCAACTGCTCTTCTGTCGCGTCAAGCTCGCAGAAAAGATCAAACGTGCGGTTTATTGCATAATCTATCCTGGCATCAGCCATGTCTATTTTATTTATTACAACTATAGCCTTATGTCCCAGTTCCAGGGCTTTCCTGAGCACAAATCTGGTCTGCGGCATAGGCCCGTCCTTGGCATCCACCAGAAGCAAAACCCCGTCTACCATTCTTAAAGTCCTCTCAACCTCTCCTCCAAAATCAGCATGTCCGGGGGTATCCACGATATTGATCTTTGTGTCTTTATAAATAACACTGGCATTCTTGGCCTTGATAGTAATGCCTCGTTCGCGCTCCAGATCCATGGAATCCATGATGCATTCCCCCATTTCTTCAATGTTGCGGTCTACGTGAGTCTGGCGCAGTATACTATCTACAAGCGTGGTCTTTCCATGATCAACATGCGCAATAATAGCTATATTTCTTATATTTGTTTTTTCTGCCATAAATTTTCTCTGATTATTTAAGATTACAGAATGTTATATGATACTACTTTGATATAAGATACGCAAGCCTTATTTTTATCTGCATTACCAGCCCTAGCAGGCCTACGAAAAGACACTCGTCCGCCCCGGCGTGGCGGACTTCGCTCCGCGCCAATTCTCGCCCTACGTCGCTTCGCTCCTCAGGACCAGGTCGATATTAAAGAAGCGTCTGGGCTCGCCCTGCCTGCGGCAGTTGGGGTCTGAGGCGCATTAGAAAAATTTCGGCAAAAGTCCGCAAGGAATTA
>PCTH01000074.1 GCA_002771475.1 Candidatus Omnitrophica bacterium CG22_combo_CG10-13_8_21_14_all_43_16
TGAAAGGTACCATGGATGTCCCTGACTTGAGGCTTTCTTCAGACCGGCCGGTTTCGAAAGATCAATTGCTCATAATGCTGGCAACCAATAAAAGTTGGAAAAGCGCAGACTCCTTGACCGGAAATAATGACCATATAACACCTGGCATGGTAGCGGATTTTATGGATTATTTTCTCTTTGGAGGAGTAGGATCAAAGACAGCAGATAGTTTTGGCATCAAAGACTTTTTTATAAAATACGACCGGGAGACAAAAGGCGGCGGGGTTAAAAAAGCAGTATTTGATAAAGCAGAGGTTAGCTATTCTATCGAGCAGTCCCAGAAAAAAGATGAGCTGCCGACAACCACTCAAAAAGTAGGAAGTGAATATAAAATTACAGACGGCATTTCCGTGGAAGCAGAACATGAATTAAAGTATAATAGCAAAAACGCAGCAGAAGAGAATAAGCCGGAGACGAATGACAAGGTTCTCTTAAAATACAAAAAACCATTTTAATCATGAAAGTTTCTTTTAGCCATAGAATAGCTAGAGAGGTTTTTGGGAGTCCGGCTCCCGTAGGGAGCCGGACTCCCAAAGTAATTTTTTCTTGACAAGATTTTTTATTATGTTATAATCTATACCAAGTTAATCAAGATTATATAGATTAGAGGTTTAAGATGAAAGTTACTTATAAAGGTGATTATGGCTTAAAAGCAATGCTTAGCCTGGCGCTGCACTATAATAAAGGAGTGCTGCCTATCCAGGAACTTGCTAAAGAAGGAGATATCCCCTTTAAATTTTTAGAGCAGATACTGCTGACTTTAAAAAATGGCGGATTTGTCGGAAGTAAACGCGGAGTGGACGGCGGTTATTTTTTAGCGCGGCCTCCGGAGACAATTACAGTAGGAGAAGTGATAAGGTTTATTGAAGGCCCGATCGAGCCGGTAACCTGCGCTAATAAGGAAAGCTATGAAAAGTGCAAAGATTTTTCATATTGCGTGTTTAAAGATATCTGGAATCAGGTGTATACAGCCACATCTTTAGTTGTAGATACAGTAACATTTGCTGAGCTGGTCAGAAGAGTCGAGAATAGAAAAAATAATTATGTAAGCAGTTCTTATTCTATATGAGCAGGTTTTATGGCGAGGGTTTATAACAATATAACGGAGCTTATCGGTAACACCCCTTTATTGAGGTTAAATAAAATAGCCCGGGGTATTGACGCCGGGAGAAAAAGGCATGAAGGGCGCTATTGAAACCGCAAGGCGTCTTGCGAAAGAAGAAGGAGTTTTAGCTGGGATTTCTAGCGGAGCGAATGTATTCGCAGCGTTAGAAATTGCAAAAAGGCAGGAAAATAAAAATAAAACAATAGTTACTGTCATCTGCGATACCGGAGAAAGATATCTCAGCACTGATATGTACAAATTTTAAGGAGGGTTCGGGGCATGGCAAAAACAATCAAAGAGATCAATGAAAAAATCAAACAAGGCAAGGCAGTTGTTGTGACTGCAGAAGAAATAATAGGCCTTGTTGAAAAAGACGGCGTTAAAAAGACTGCAGAAAGAGTAGACGTTGTTACTACCGGTACTTTCGGCCCGATGTGTTCTTCCGGGGCTTATTTCAATGTCGGTCATTCAAAACCTAGAATTAAGCTGGGGGGAGGCCATGTTACTATAAACGACGTGCCTGCGTATGCCGGCTTTGCCGCAGTTGACTTATATTTGGGAGCCACGGCTTTACCGGACGATGATCCCAGAAATAAGGTGTACCCAGGGGAATTTAAATACGGCGGAGCGCACGTAATACAAGAATTGGTAGCTGGGAAAGATGTTACGCTCAAGGCAACAGCCTATGGAACAGACTGTTACCCGCGCAAAAAATTAGAAACCCTGATTAATATTAAAGACCTCAACGAGGCGGTATTATTCAACATGAGAAATGTCTATCAGAATTATAATTGCGCTGTGAATCTTTCTGACAGGATGATCTATACCTATATGGGAGGGTTAAGGCCGAATCTTGGCAATGCGTATTATTGTTCAGCAGGCCAGATGTCCCCTTTATTGAATGACCCGCATTACAAAACAATAGGCCTTGGCACAAAGATTTTTCTGGGCGGAGGAATAGGCTATGTAGCATGGCAGGGGACCCAGCATTCTCCTACTGTAAAGCGCAAAGAGACTGGCATCCCGCAGGCGCCCGCAGGAACACTGGCTGTAATAGGCGATTTAAAACAGATGTCGCCCGAATATCTGGTAGGGACCACTTTTCAGGGTTATGGCGTTACCCTTACAGTAGGGATAGGCGTTCCGATACCTATATTAAATGAAGAGATCTGCAAATTCACAGCAGTGAAAGACGACGAGATTGTGACGCAGATAGTTGATTACAGCGAGGCTTATCCGAATTGTATCCCGGGCAGTCTGGGAGAAGTGAATTACGCTCAATTGAAAAGCGGGAAAATTACCGTTAAAGGCAAGGATGTCCCGGTAGGCGCGCTTTCCAGTTATTCTAAGGCAGTTGAAATAGCCGAAGAGTTAAAAAACTGGATTCAAAAAGGGGATTTCCTTTTAACTGAGCCTGTAGCCCCCATACCCGGGGTTGAGTCCGGGGTCAGTTTTAAAGCTTTAAAAGAAAGGCCTATAGAATAAAGTTACAAAAGTTACAAAATTATATCAAATTTGTAACTTAAGAAAGGGGATAATATGAGGGAAAAAGTCGAAAAAGCAATAGAGAAAATAAGAGGATTTTTACAGCAGGACGGCGGAGATATAGAGATTGTGGATGTAACGGACGGCGTGGTAAAAGTTAAACTTACCGGCGCCTGCGGGTGCTGTCCCATGTCAAGCATGACGCTGAAAAACGGGGTCGAAAGGGCTTTAAAAGAAGCGGTCCCGGAAGTGGTCCGCGTGGAAGCAGTTTAAGAGTCATTTTGGGAGTCCCACGCCTATAGGGAGTCGGACTCCCAAAGTACTATTTTTCTTGACTAACAATGTAAATCGTAGATAATACTACGAGGGCTTAAAATACAATGTTAGCATCAAGGGAACAAAGACGTTCTGTTTAGAGGCATAAGCAGAACGTTTTTTTTGTTTAAAAATGCCTAAAAATTAGGCAAAATTAAAAGGAGCAAGAATGCCAAAGATAAAAGACATCAATAAGGTTTTGATAATAGGCTCAGGCCCTATTATTATAGGCCAGGCGTGTGAATTTGATTATTCCGGAACGCAGGCGTGCAAAGCCCTGAGGAGTGCCGGGTATAAAATCATTCTTGTAAATTCCAATCCTGCCACAATCATGACAGATCCAGGAATGGCCGATCATACCTATATAGAGCCGTTAACCGTAGATTCTCTTACAGCTATAATTGAAAAAGAAAGGCCTGACGCGCTTTTGCCGAACTTAGGCGGTCAGACAGGCTTAAATCTTTCAAGTGAACTTTCCAAAAAAGGAATATTGGAAAAATATGGAGTAAGGATAATCGGGGTCCAGGCAGATGCTATTGAAAGAGGCGAAGATAGGATTATCTTTAAAGAGACGATGAACAAATTAAATATCCCAATGCCCAAAAGTTCGCCTGCTTATAATACAGAGGAAGCGCTTAAGATTGCGCGTGAGCTTGGGTATCCTGTTATAGTCAGGCCTGCTTATACCATGGGCGGGACAGGGGGAGGGGCTGTTTATAATGATGCTGAGCTTGAGGCCGTGGCATCCAGAGGCATATCCGCCAGCCTTATCGGCCAGATATTGATAGAAGAATCTGTCATAGGATGGGAAGAATTGGAGCTCGAGGTTGTAAGAGATTCAAAATCAAATAAGATCACAGTCTGTTTTATTGAAAATATAGACCCGATGGGCATACATACAGGTGATTCTTTCTGCGCAGCGCCCATGCTTACTGTAAAGCCGGAACTTCAGAAAAAACTGCAGGATTATTCTTATAAAATAGTAGATGCGATAGGCGTTATAGGCGGCACAAATATACAGTTTGCCCATAATCCGGAAGACGATAGAGTTGTTGTTATAGAAATTAATCCCAGGACATCGCGGTCGTCCGCGCTTGCCTCAAAGGCGACGGGCTTTCCTATTGCCTTTGTTTCTTCCAAGCTTGCAGGAGGGGATGATCTTAAAGATATTTCATACTGGCGAGACGGAACCCTGGATAAATATACGCCTTCCGGGGAATATGTCGTAATAAAATTTGCGCGCTGGGCGTTTGAAAAATTTAAAAACGTAAAAGACCAGCTTGGCACTCAGATGAAGTCTGTCGGAGAAGCGATGAGCATCGGCAAGACTTATAAAGAGGCATTTCAAAAAGCCATAAGAAGCCTTGAAACGGGCAGATACGGTTTGGGTTTCGCAAAAAATTTTAATAAGCTATCCCTGGATGAGCTGAAAAACCTGCTGGCATTCCCAACATCTGAGAGGCAGTTTATTATGTATGAAGCGCTTCGAAAAGGCATGAGCGTGGAAGAGCTGTACGAAAAAACCAGCATCCACAGATATTTCATAAAACAAATGAAAGAGCTTGTAGAGCTGGAAGAAGAAATCCTGAAATATAAGGGCAAAAAACTGCCTGACGAACTTTTAATCAAAGCGAAAGAAGACGGTTTTTCTGATAGATATCTGAGCCAGATACTGGGCTTGGAAGAGGATGAAATCAGGGGCAGGCGCATTAAACTTGGGAAAACAGAATCCTGGGAAGCTGTTCCTGTGAGCGGCGCAGATGCGGCGTATTATTTTTCAACCTACAACGCAAAAGACTCTGTAAAGGTAAGCGCTAATAAAAAAATAATGATACTTGGCGGCGGGCCCAACAGGATCGGCCAGGGCATTGAGTTTGATTATTGCTGCTGCCACGCATCGTATGCCTTAAAGGCAATGGGATACGAGAGCATAATGGTCAACTGCAATCCCGAAACCGTTTCAACTGATTATGACACGTCTGATAAATTGTATTTCGAGCCTCTTACGGTAGAGGATGTTTTAAGTATTTATAATAAAGAAAAACCCATAGGCGCGATAGTTCAGTTCGGAGGCCAAACGCCTCTTAATATAGCAAAGGCCCTGGAGGATGCAGGCGTGAAAATACTCGGCACTTCTACTGAAAGCATTGACCTGGCTGAAGACCGCGAAAGATTTGCCAAGGTAATGAAAAAAATAGGCATACTTCAGACAGAGAGCGGCATGGCAAAGACATTTGACGAGGCCTTGAGCATCGCTAAAAAAATAGGGTATCCATTAATGGTAAGGCCTTCTTATGTTTTAGGCGGCAGGGCAATGGAATGTGTTTATGATGAAGAGATGTTGAAAGACTATCTTAATAAGGCTGTAGAGATTTCTCCTGACAGGCCGATATTAATAGATAAATTTTTAGAAGATGCCATGGAGACAGAGGCAGACGCGATTTCGGACGGCGAGGAGGTTTTTATTCCGTCTATAATGGAGCATATAGAAGAGGCCGGCATACATTCCGGGGATTCCGCATGCGTCCTGCCGCCCAGGACAATCCCCAAGAAACATATAGAGACTATACAGGAATACACAAAGAAGATTGCCATGGAATTAAAAGTCGTAGGCCTCATGAACATACAATACGCGATTGCCAATGACAAGGTCTATGTCTTGGAGGCAAATCCCAGGGCATCCAGGACTGTGCCGCTCGTCTCTAAAGTGACAGGCGTATCAATGGCTGGAATTGCCACTGAGATAATGCTGGGTAAGAAAATAAAAGACATGAACCTGAAGCAGAAAAAATACAGCCACATGGGAGTGAAAGAGGCTGTGTTTCCGTTTAATATGTTCCACGAGGCAGACCCTATCCTGGGCCCTGAGATGCGTTCTACAGGAGAGGTCCTTGGCATGGCAGATTCGTTCGGCCTGGCATATTACAAGGTGCAGGAAGCAGCGGGCCAGAAGCTTCCGGTAAAAGGCACAGTGCTTGTGACAGTCAGCGAAAAGGATAAAAAGAAAAACATCTTAGAGGTTGTAAAAAGGCTTAAAGACCTGGGATTCAAGGTTATGGCCACGGCAGGAACAAAAAAATATCTCGAAAAAAATGGTCTGGACGTGGAGCTTATAAATAAAATGCAGGAAGGCCGCCCAAATATCGTGGACGCTATCCACAACAAAGAAATAAATCTGATTATAAATACGCCTATCGGGAAGACAGCGGCGTACGATGATTCGTATATAAGAAAAGCCGCTATAAAATATAAGGTCCCTTATCTTACCACAATAGCGGCCAGCCTTGCTGCCAGCGAAGGGATCAAGGCGTACCTGGAAAATAAGGGCGCGGTAAAATCGCTTCAGGAATACCATGCGGAGATAACGTGATTAATAGTAAATGTTTCGATAATAATAAATATCTCGAGGAGCAGACAAAGGAGATCCTTGAGCGGGTAAAGAAATTTGATAATAAGCTTTATCTTGAATTTGGCGGAAAGATATGTTTTGACTATCATGCAGCAAGGGTCTTGCCGGGCTATGACGCCAATGTAAAGATGAGACTTTTAGAAAAATTAAAAAGCCACACTGAAATAATCGTAAGCGTGTATGCCAAAGATATTGAACAGGGAAGGGTGAGGGGGGATTTCGGCATTACTTACGACCTTGCCACTTTAAAGCTAATCGATGACCTTAGGGCGTGGGATCTGGAGGTGACAAGTGTAGTGCTTACAAGATTTGAAAACGAGCTGGCAGCAATTAAATTCCAGAGAAAACTTGAGCGGCTCGGGATAAAAGTTTACAGGCATTATAAAATCGAAGGCTACCCTTTTGATATAGAAAAAATAGTTTCCCCCCAGGGTTACGGGAAGAACGATTACATAGAGACAAAAAAACCTGTCGTGATAGTCACTGCGCCCGGACCTGGAAGCGGGAAGCTCTCAGTCTGCCTTTCTCAGTTTTATCATGACCATAAACAAGGCATAAACTCAGGTTATGCAAAATTTGAAACATTCCCCATATGGAACCTTCCCCTGAAACATCCTGTGAATGTTGCGTACGAGGCAGCGACAGTCGATTTGGCGGATTTCAATCTGATAGATCCTCATCATTTAGAGGCATACAATAAAATATCAGTCAATTATAACCGGGATGTAGAGGCGTTTCCTATTTTAAAAAATATAATAATGAAAATAACGGGTTCGAAAAACAGTTATTATAATTCTCCTACTGATATGGGTGTGAACAGGGCCGGTTTTGGGATTATAGACGACGAAGGCACGAAAACCGCAGCCAGGCAGGAGATAATAAGAAGATTTTTCAGGCATAATCTGGAGTTTGCGATAGGCAGCGGAACCAAAGAAGAATTTGACAGGGCAGAGACTATTATGGAGTCAGCCGGGGTAAAACCTGAAGACAGACCTGTGGTATTGCCTGCCAGATCCGCTGCGGAAGAGTGCAAGGAAAAAGGCAAGGGCAATAAAGGGTATTTTTGCGGGGCAGCTATTGAACTGCAAGACGGAAGCATTATTACAGGAAAAAATTCCACGCTTATGCACGCGGCCTCAAGCGCTGTTATCAACGTGATAAAACATCTCGCAGGGATAGATGATGCCGTGCATATATTAAAGCCTGAAATCATGAGCGATCTTTCGCGGTTAAAAAAAGAGATATTATCTTTATCTTCAGAAAGCCTGAACCTGGACGAGATACTTGTGGCGCTGTCTATAAGCGCGCATACGGACAATAACGCAAAGCGCGCGCTTTCTAAACTCAAGGAATTAAGGGGCCGTGAGCTCCATTCTACGCATCTGCCAACGCCCGGCGACGAGGCAGGCTTAAGGAAATTAGGCATAAACTTTACAACAGACGCAATCCCGTCATCAAGCCTGTTTTTTAACATCTAAAAAAGGAGCAATCTATGAGCGGAGTATTCGGAGTAGTGTCAGAAAAAAATTGTGTGAACGATTTATTTTACGGTGTTGATTACCAGTCTCATCTGGGGACTCAGTATGGCGGCATCGCGATACTGAGTGGAAAACGTATTTACAGGCAGATACACGACATATCCCAAAGCCAGTTTAAATCAAAGTTTTTTGAGGATTATAAAAAATTAGAAGGCGGATACGGCATAGGGGTCATAAGCGATTCGGATGCTCAGCCCATGTTCCTTAATACTAAATTCGGCTCGTTTGCGCTATGCATGACCGGGCTTATTGAAAATACCCGCGAGCTTATCGCAGAGCTTCATAAGAAAGAATGCTCTTTCAGCGAAACAGAAGATGGCGCTCCCAATGTCGTTGAAGTGATCGCAAAGCTTATCAGCATGGGGGATGATATTGTAAGCGGCGTAGAGCATATGTTTACGAAAATTATCGGGTCCTGCAGCGTTTTGATACTTTGTAAAGACGGGATTTATGCTGCCAGAGACAGGTTCGGGTATACGCCTTTAGTTATAGGCAAGCGCGAAGAGGATTTTGCCATTGCCTCTGAATCCAGCGCTTTCCAGAATACGGGATTCCAGATATATAAATATCTATTGCCCGGGGAAATAGTTTTGGTAAACGAAAATGGCCTTAAGGAAGTAAGGCCCGGACATAAGAGCGCGAATCAGATCTGCTCATTTTTGTGGATATATACGGGTTTTCCTGCGTCAAGTTATGAAGGTATAAATGTAGAGGTGGTCAGAGAGAGGTGCGGCGCGTATCTGGCAAAACATGATAAAGATATAGACGTGGACGTGGTTTCTGGCGTACCTGATTCAGGGATTGCGCACGCGATAGGCTATGCAATGGAGTCAGGCAAGCCTTACCGCAGGCCTCTTGTAAAATACACAGCAGGTTATGGCAGGAGCTACACCCCGCCTCTCCAGGAGATAAGGGACCATATCGCAAAAATGAAACTCATACCCATAAAAGATGTGATAGAGGGGAAAAGGATAGTTGTCTGCGAGGATTCTATAGTGCGCGGCACGCAGCTTAAAAATTTCACAGTCCAGAAATTATGGGACAACGGCGCAAAAGAGATACACGTGAGGCCCGCCTGCCCGCCGCTTATGTATCCGTGCAAATTTTGCCTTTCCACGAGGACCATACACGAATTGGCCGCCAGAAAGGCCATAAAAGATATAGAAGGCCGTGATATCGACGATATGTCAGAATATGTCGATCACGCTACCAAAAAATACCAAAAGATGGTAGAATGGATTCGTAAAGATATAGGCGTTACCACGCTTCGTTATCAGACGCTTAGCGACATGATAAAGGCAATCGGCCTCCCGGCAGAAAAACTCTGCACTTACTGCTGGAACGGCGAATGCCTGGCAAAAGGAAACCTGCTCTAGAAATTCAACATTGTCGATTTTATAGTTGTTGGAGAGATTATGAGAAGGATAAAAAGGTTTTTTTTGTTTGTTATAGGCGTATCGATTATTTTTAGCGTTCACGGGGTTTATGCAACTGGATTTGCAAGGGCCAGGTATGATGCGGCTGTCAGGTATATCAAACACAAGCAGCCTGATTTTGCATTAATGGAATTCCGCAGTCTTTTAAGAGAATTTCCAAAAAGCCCGTTTGCGCAAAAATCATTATTTGCAATAGCGGAATATTATTATGATCACGGGATGCATAAAGATGCCATTGAAAATTTTACACGGCGCCTGAAAGATAATTCTGATTTAGAGGCGAATATCATTGCAAAGGTGTATCTGTTAAAAATACTAAAAGAGATCGAAAGCCCTTCCCAGGAAGAAAAGGAGATGTTGGGCGGCGTAAAGAAAGAACTTTCTTCTGAGTCAGCGTTCCTTAGTTTCTCGGAATACAAAAAGACTTGTTACAGAAGCGCTTCGTTGAATAAATTCAAAATAATACGCCATGCTGATTCAGTAGATATCTATAGAAACAATCAGTTCTTCATCAATATCCCCCAGTAAAACACTTCTTTTTCTTCATAGCGTCTTTAATTCTTACTTTCCTCTAATTGACTGCAATAGTTATATCTGTTATTATAATCAAATATGAAAAGACTGTATGATGTGATAGTAATTGGCGCGGGGCACGCGGGCATAGAGGCAAGTCTGGCAGCAGCTAGGATGGGGTCTAAAACTCTGCTTATCACAATGGATCTTGGCAAGATAGGATATATGTCCTGTAATCCTGCTATAGGCGGGATTGGCAAAGGCCAGCTTGTCAAAGAAATTGACGCCTTGGGCGGGGAAATGGGTAAGGCAGCAGATGCCTGCGGCATACAGTTCCGCATTTTAAATAGAAGCAAAGGCCATGCTGTGTGGTCGTCCAGGGCGCAGATAGACAGAGATTTATATTTAAGATATATGCAGGGCGTTGTCAGAAAAACAAAAAATCTGGATTTATTGGAAGGTTCTGCGAACAGCTTGATTGTTAAAAATGGGGCTGTCAAAGGCGTTAAGCTTACGGATGGCTGCGTCGTAAAGTCTAGGGCGATAATTCTTGCTCCCGGAACTTTTTTAAACGGACGCATTCACATAGGGCTTACGCATACCCCGGGCGGCAGATTAGGGGATCCGCCTTCTTTGGGCCTTTCTGAAAATTTAAAATCATTCGGATTTAATATGGCTCGGTTTAAAACAGGCACTACTCCCAGGCTGGATGGCAGGACTATAAGGTTTTCCAGGCTTAAAAAACAAACCGGAGATACGCCTATTTCTCCTTTTTCGTTTTTCACAGAGAAAATAAAAAGTAGGCAAATACCGTGTTTTCTTACTTATACTAACAGGAAGACCCATAAAATTATAAGAGACAATCTGGATCGTTCCCCGCTTTATACAGGGAAAATACAATCCACAGGCGTTAGGTATTGTCCTTCCATAGAAGATAAAATAGTGAGATTCAGCGACAGGGATGCTCATCAGATATTCCTGGAGCCCGAAGGGTTGAAAACAAACCAGTATTATCCGAATGGGATATCCACAAGCTTGCCTCTGGATGCGCAGTTGAAGATGGTGAGAAGCATCGCCGGCCTTGAAAAAGCCGAGATACTTGTACCTGGATACGGCATTGAATATGATTTTATTGATCCGACGCAATTAAAACCTACGCTTGAAACAAAATTAGTGGAAAATCTTTTTTTCGCAGGCCAGATTAATGGCACAACCGGTTACGAGGAGGCAGCCGGCCAGGGTTTTATCGCAGGCGTAAACGCAAGTTTGAATGCAAGGTCAAAAGAGCCTTTTATATTGGACCGCTCAGAGAGTTATATAGGCGTTTTGATAGACGATCTCGTTACAAAAGGCACAAACGAACCTTATAGGATGTTCACATCCCGCGTGGAATACAGGCTTTTATTGAGAGAGGATAACGCTGATCAGCGCCTCATGGGAAAAGGCTTTAAAAAATTAGGTCTCATAAGCGAAAAGCAGTACAAAAAGATGCTTTGCAAGAAAACCAACATAAAAAAAGCCCTGGAAAAGCTGAAAAAAGCAAAGCTTTATCCAAACGCCGGAATTAATAATAGGTTGGAGAGATTAAACATAACCCCTATAAGCAATGTGGTTACCATGTTTGATTTATTAAAAAGGCCCGGCGTAAATTTTAATATGCTGGAAAAAATCAGTAAAGATGGTAAAATAGCCCTTTCCGATAGAGAGATCCAGGAAGTGGAGATAGAGATAAAATACAAGGGTTTTATAGACAGACAGCTTAAAGAAATAGAGAATTTCAGGAAAATAGAGCACATAAAAATACCAGGCGGTTTTGAGTTCAAAGACGCGCCCGGCCTTTCAAAAGAAATAGTAGAAAAGTTATCAAGGATAAGACCTGTTAATCTGGGCCAGGCATCCAGGATTTCAGGCGTTACGCCGGTAGCCATATCCATATTAATGGTATACCTAAAAAAATGGAAAAACCTAAGAGATACAAAGACGAACTGAAAAAAATCGCAAAAGATCTTGGCATAGCGCTTTTCGGAGTGGCGCACGTTAAAGCTATAAAAAAAGAGTTTCTTTTTTCTGATGAAACTTTGAAGGATTTGGATTATACTATATCCCTAGGTTTGAGGCTTTCTGATAGCATATTGGAGGACATAACAAACTTTCCTACCAAGGCCTATTTTCATCATTATAGACAGGCAAACGTCATATTAGATCAGATTGCTTTTAAGATTTCAAATTTTATACAGGATAAAGGGTATAAGGCATTAGCTGTGCCGGCTTCCCAGATACTTGATTGGGAAAAACAGACCGCCCATCTTTCTCATAAAAAGATAGGCGAAATAGCGGGCCTTGGTTTTATAGGCAGGAATAATCTTTTAGTAAACCCTGGAGTAGGGGTCAGGTTCAGGCTTGTTACTATTCTTACAAACATGCCTTTAGAACCTGATAAAAAGCTTAAAACATCTTGCGGTAAATGCAGGTCATGCATAAGCGTTTGTCCGGCAGGCGCAATAAAAGATAAAAAAGAGGATTTTAACCATACAGGCTGTTTTGAAAAATTGAAGGAGTTCAGGGATAAACATTTGGTAGACCAGTTTATCTGCGGGGTGTGCGTCAAAGCCTGTAAAGGCAATATCCCATAGTAAACAGTAAGGGGCAAGGATGAAAAAAGACACAGTTATAATTTTGGATTTCGGGTCACAATATAACCAGCTTATAGCCAGGCGCGTGAGAGAATGCAAGGTATATTCTGTTCTGATGCCTTACAATACGCCTGTCTGGAAAATAAAATCATATAATCCAAGGGCGATAATACTTACGGGCGGGCCTGCGAGCGTGACGGAAAAAGGCGCTCCCAGGGCGAATCCGGAGATTTTTAAGCTCGGGGTGCCGATCCTCGGCATATGTTACGGAATGCAGTTTACAGCTTATGCCTTGGGCGGGAAGGTGGGTAAAAGCAAGAAGCGGGAATATGGCTACGCAGAGCTGGTCCTTAACAGAAAAGAAAGATTTTTCAAGCTCTTTCAGAAAAAAGAAAAGGTCTGGATGAGCCATGGGGATAAGGTCCAGGAAATGCCCAAAGGTTTTGTGATACTGGCGCATACTAAAAATAGCCACATTGCCAGCATGGCAGACCTCGCAAGAAAGATATACGGCGTGCAGTTCCACCCCGAGGTCATACATACGCCCAAAGGCATGCAGATCTTTAAGAATTTTCTGTACGATATAGCAGGCCTTAGACCGACGTGGACAATGTCCTCGTTTATAAAGAATTCTGTAGAAGAAATAAGACAAAAAGTCGGCAAGGAGAAAGTAGTCCTGGGTTTAAGCGGCGGAGTGGATTCTTCCGTAGCCGCAGTCCTTTTACATAGAGCAATAGGGCAAAGGCTTCATTGCATTTTTGTGGATAACGGCCTCTTGCGTAAATATGAGCGGGAATATGTGGAAAAAACATTTAAGAACCATTTTCGCATCAACCTGCATGTGGCTAAATCTGAAAAAAGATTCCTGGATCAATTAAAAGGTGTTATCGACCCGGAAAGAAAACGTAAAATTATAGGCAAGGAATTTATAAAGGTGTTTGAGGAAGAGTCCAAAAGACTCGGGAATGTAAAATTTCTTGGCCAGGGCACGCTTTATCCTGATGTTATTGAGAGCATTTCTGCAAAAGGCGGGCCGTCAGCCACTATAAAAACCCACCATAACGTAGGCGGGCTTCCTAAAAGAATGAACCTTAGGCTTATAGAGCCACTGAGAGACTTTTTTAAAGACGAGGTAAGGCTTCTCGGAAAAGAATTGAAACTTCCTGATGCCATGATCCACAGGCAGCCTTTCCCGGGGCCCGGCCTGGCTGTAAGGATAATAGGCGATATAACAAAAGAACGCCTGGATATCCTGAGGAATACAGACTTGATAGTGCAGGAAGAGATGGAAAAGTATGAAGGCTATAAAAATATATGGCAGTCATTCGCAGTACTTCTTCCTGTAAAAAGCGTGGGGGTAATGGGAGACGAGAGGACATATGAAAGCGTGGCAGCTATCAGGGCGGTCACGAGCCAGGACGCTATGACAGCTGACTGGGCCAAGATCCCGTATGATATTTTAGGGAAAATTTCCAATAGGATTATAAATGAGGTAAAAGGCGTAAATAGAGTAGCATACGATATTAGTTCAAAACCACCGGCTACCATAGAGTGGGAATAAAATGCATAACGATTATTTAAAAGATAAATGCGGAGTGTTTGGTATTTTCGGGCATAAGGATGCGGCCCGGCTTACATATCTCGGGCTTTACGCGCTGCAGCATCGCGGCCAGGAATCAGCAGGCATAGTTACTTCTGACGGCCGTCTTGTAAGAGAGCATAAAGGCATGGGCCTTGTGTCAGAGGTTTTTAATGAAGAAGAGATTGCAAAACTTACCGGCAACATTGCCATAGGCCACACCAGATACTCTACTACAGGCTCTTCAAATATAAAAAATGCCCAGCCGTTTTTAGTGGAAACCCTGTCCGGCCACATAGCTGTTGCGCATAACGGAAATCTTGTAAACGCGCTGACCTTAAGAAAAAAATTGGAAAAAGAAGGCGCCATATTCCAGTCCAGCATGGACAGCGAAATAGTTATCCATGCAATCGCCCATTCGAAGAAAAAAGATTTTAAGGAAAGGATTATAGACGGCATAACGCATCTTGAAGGCGCATTTTCAATGACGCTTCTTGTGGAAGACGGGATTATAGCGGTGCGGGATAAAAGAGGATTCAGGCCGCTTTCTCTGGGTAAACTGGACGGGGCATACGTTATTGCGTCTGAGACATGCGCGTTCGACCTCATACACGCTGAATTTATAAGGGATATAGAGCCCGGAGAAATACTTTTTATCACAGAAAAAGGAATCAAATCAGCGTATATAGCGGATAAAAGTTCAAAATCCTCATTTTGCATTTTTGAATATATCTATTTTTCAAGGCCTGATTCCAGTATCTACGGAACCAGCGTGCACCTTACGCGTAAGCGCCTTGGCGCGGGACTTGCAAAAGAAGCGCCTTGCAAGGCAGACTTAGTGATAGCGATTCCTGATTCAGGGTCTTCGGCTGCTGTCGGGTACTCCGAACAATCCGGCATACCTTTGGATATGGGGATGATAAGGAATCATTATATAGGCAGGACTTTTATCCAGCCAAGCCAGTATATAAGGGACCTGTCTGTCAGGGTAAAATTAAATCCCATAAAAGATGTTGTTAAAGGAAAAAAAATAGTAGTAATAGAGGATTCTATTGTGCGCGGCACTACTTCCAAGGCCAGGATCAGGACTTTGAGAGAAGCAGGCGCAAAAGAAATCCACATGAGAGTCAGCTGCCCCCCCCACATATCGCCCTGTTATTACGGCATAGATTTTCCCACTAAAGAAGAATTAATCGCGTCTTCTCATACAGTCGAGGAAATCCGCGGGTTCATCGGCCTTGACAGCCTTGCATATCTCAGCTTAGCCGGGCTTTACAGGGCAATGCCTCTTCCTAAGAATAAATTCTGCGTATCCTGTTTTACGGGTAAATATCCTGTTCTTCCTGAGCAGGGTATAGGTAAATTTAACCTGGAAAATCAGCTTTCTTTTCTAAATAAAATCTAAAAATTATGGGTTTAAGAATTTGTAGATTGCGTGGGCTGCCCTCGAAGATGCGCCTTGTTCGCCTAACTCGGCTTTTACCTTCCTTAAGTGTTCTTTTATCTCGTGGATTTTTTTATGGCTGGTTAAGATATCAATAGATTCTTTTGCGATATTTTTCAGGGTTACTTTAAATTGCACAAGTTCAGGGACGATCCTTTGCCCTGCAACGATATTTACAAGGCCTATATCAGGGATTTTAATCAGATTTTTTGCCAAAAGCCACGTTAGAAAAGATGTTTTATATACGATTACCATTGGTTTTCCCATGATTGCCACCTCAAGGGTAGCGCTTCCGGATGAGACTATTACAAGATCCGCTATGTCCATGACTTCATAAGGCCTGTTTTCCAGAGAATGCGGTTTTATTTTAGACCTGCGTATGATTTTATTATAAATACGCTGGTCCAGCTCTTTAATCTTTGAGATTATAAATTCAGAGTTAGGGATTCTCTTTTGAATCATTTCGCATGCCTCTAACATAGCCGGCAGGTGTTTTTCAATCTCTTTTTTTCTGGAGCCCGGCATGAGCGCTATTTTTATTGAGTCGTGTTTTAGGTGGCATGTTCTGATGGTTTCTTCTTTTTTCCACAGAGGTTTTACTATATCTAAAAACGGATGCCCTACAAAGCTTACCTTCACGCCGGCCTCTTTATAAAGGGTTTCTTCAAAGCCGAATATGACGACCATTTTATCCACATATTTTTTGATCTCATGGATTCTCTGTTCCCCCCACGCCCATATTTGCGGGCTTATGTAATAGATAACAGGGATATTTTTTTCTTTGGCAGCTTTTGCGAATCTCAGATTGAAGCCGGGGTAGTCTATCAGTATTACAGCGTCCGGTTTTCTTGTTTTTAGCAGCCCCGCAAGTTTTTCAAATATTTTTTTAAAAGTTGCCAGATGCTTAAGGATTTCAAAAAAACCCACGACTGCCAGACCTGTAATGTCGTATATTATTTCAGCGCCTTCAGCAGCCATTTTTTTGCCGCCCATGCCGAATATTTCTATGTGAGGATTGATGGATTTGAGGGATTTTATGAGATTCGCTGCCTGGAGATCGCCGGAAGTTTCCCCGGCGATTACCATTAATTTTATTTTTTTCATTTATGGATTTTTTTCAGTATGTCCAGCGCTACCTTTAATGCCTCACGCGCTTCTTTGCCCGAGACAATTGGTTTTCTATTATTGGCGACGCAGTCTATAAAAGACGCGAGTTCTTTCTGAAGAGGGGCTTCTTTTTGAATGTCTATTTTTTCCGAAACTATCTGGTTGTTTATTTTTCTATAGATAAGCGCTTCCTGCGCCATGTAGTCTATGGAGATATAGCAATCGTCCTGGAATATCCGGATCTTGCGTAAGCTGTCGCTTGTCACGCGGCTGGCTGTGAGGTCGCATACGGTGCCGTTTTGAAAGCGGATCCTGGCGTTTGCAATATCCTCGTGATCGGTTAAGATTTTTATCCCGAGGGAGTCAATATTTTTAACCTTGGATTTTGTAAGGCCCAGGACTATGTCTATATCATGTATCATGAGGTCGAGCACCACCCCTACGTCTTTTACCCTTGGCGTAAACGGCCCAAGCCGGTGGACTTCTATGAATCTCGGCTTATTCGAAAGCTTTTCTATGGCCTGGATAGCTGAATTGAATCTTTCTACGTGGCCTACCTGGAGTATTAAATGGTTTTTATCAGCGATCTTTATCAGCTCTTCCGCTTCTTTAAGGGTCTTTGTGATAGGTTTTTCAATAAGCACATGGATTTTATTCTGAAGAAAAAATTTTGCTATTTCGTAGTGAAGTATGGTGGGGGTTACTATGCTTACGGCGCCTAACTTATAATCCAAAAGCTTTTTATAATCAGTAAACCAGCTTGTTTTGAGCGTTTCTGCGGCAAATCTAGCTGTATTTTCATCAATATCGCATATACCGCAAAGTTCTGTGTTTTCTAATGTTGAGTAGATTTTGGCATGTATGGCCCCCAGTCTGCCCAGGCCTATCACTCCAACCTTGATTTTTCCCATACCAGTCATACTAACAAATAGGTTGGCAAAAGTCAATTAGAGTGATAGAATAAATAACAATATGGCTGAATATTTCCGTTTTCTGAAATTTGTAAAACCTCATCTATGGGTGATGGCGCTTGCTATTGTATGCATGATCATGTCTTCCAGCTTAGCAGGGGTGTCTTTGGGCATGATAATACCTGTGGTGGATAATATCCTTTCAGGGAAAAATATAGTGTTGCCCGGGACTACCCACGCGCCGGATTTTCTAATGCATCTTATAGATAAGATAAATGGCATGGCAAAGGGCTTATTATTGAACTGGGTAGTCATAATAGTGTCGATATTATTTTTTATAAAGGAGACATTTTTATTTTTCCAGGCATGTTTTATGAACCAGCTGGGCCAGTCAGTTTTAAAAGATGTAAGGCAGGCCATATATGAAAAGCTATTGAAACTTTCAAACGATTTTTATTCGAGCGTAAAAACAGGCGAACTTGTCTCCAGGGTCACGTTTGACGTTGGGATAATAGTAAACTCTATCACAGAAGGGCTTACAGACCTTTTATGGCAGCCGATACAGCTTCTGATTTATGTGGTGATTTTAATCTGGATAAAGGTTTATTTTTCGATTTCCTGGTGGCTGATACTGATAACGGTTTTTATCTTCCCGCTCATAACTTTCCCTGTAATAAAAATAGGAAATAAGCTGAGAAAAATCAGCACCTCCACTCAGGAGAGCATGTCTGATATAAATTCGCTGCTTTTTGAGACCATATATGGCATAGGCATAGTCAAATCTTTCTCCGCAGAAACGCATCAGAAGGAAAAATTCAAGGCCTTTAATAACCGTTATTATAAAATGATGATCAAATCGGTAAAGCGTATAGCTATCATAAGCCCGCTGGGGGAATTCGTAGGCATACTGTGCATGGGAGTGGTTTTATGGTGCGGCGGGAAAGAAGTAGTAGAGGGCAGGCTCAGCGCAGGAGCGTTTATAGCGTTTCTTGCGGCGCTCCTTTCTCTCTTAAAGCCGCTCAAGAGGCTTTCGAGATTATACGGCATTAATCTCCAGGCCATGGCTGCGATTACAAGGGTTTTTAATATACTGGACAGGGAGATAACGATAAAAAATAAACCCGAAGCGCTGGAACTCAACCGTTTCAATGATTCAATAGAATTCAAAAATATAATTTTTTCCTATAATAAAGACAGGGTTATATTGGATGGAATAAATATCAAACTCGCGAAAGGCAAGGTTCTTGCTATGGTTGGCATGAGCGGGGCAGGCAAGACTACTTTTGTGAGTTTATTGCCTAGGTTCTACGACCCCGATAAAGGCGCTATTCTTATTGACGCTAAAGATATAAGGGGTTTTACGGTGGAATCTTTGCGCGGCCACATAGGCATTGTCAGCCAGGAAACAATACTTTTTAACGACACTGTCGGGAATAATATTGCGTTTGGGAAACCGGATGCGATGCTGGATGATATCATAGAAGCTGCAAAGGCGGCAAATGCCCATGATTTTATCATGAAAATGCCGAAAAATTACGAGACTATTGTCGGAGACAGGGGTATTAAATTATCAGGCGGAGAAAAGCAAAGGGTGGCTATTGCGAGGGCGCTTTTTAAAGACCCCCCCATATTGATATTGGATGAAGCCACGAGCCAGCTGGATACTGAATCTGAAAAGCTTGTCCAGGAGGCGATTGCCAGGCTTATGGCCAATAGGACCGTATTTGTAATCGCCCACAGGCTTTCTACGGTCGAGCATGCCGATAAAATAGCGGTTTTCGCAGCAGGAAAGATCATAGAGACAGGCACTCATGCCGAATTATTGCAGAAATCAGGCGTTTATAAGCACCTCTACGAGCTTCAGTTTAAGTCCAGGCCGAAGTGAAAAATAGCTTGAAATAAAAGACGTTATATTATATAATACAGCACTTATGTAGGGAGCGGTTTGAAACCGTTCCCTACCGAAAAACTTATTTATAAGGAGGAAATGTGGACACAGAGTTAATCAAACAACTATTGGAAGCAGGAGTCCATTTCGGCCATCATGTGTCGAGGTGGAACCCTAAAATGAAGAAGTTTATATTCGGGGAGAGGAGCAATATCTATATAATAGACCTTGAAAAGACCGTGAGTTTTCTGAATGCGGCAAGGGATTTCGTAAAAGACATTGCGTCAAAGGGGGAAACAGTGCTTTTTGTAGGCACAAAGCGCCAGGCCCAGGATCTTATATTTGCAGAGGCCCAGCGTTCAGGCATGTACTACATAAAAGACAGATGGCTGGGCGGCACCCTGACCAATTTTAAGACTATCCGCAACAGCATCAAACGCCTCGAGTCGATCGAGACTATGCAGAAGGATGGGACATTTGAAATTATCAAAAAAAAGGAAAAAGCCATACTCACAAAAGAGATGGATAAATTAAAAAAGAATCTGCAGGGTATAGTCAGTATGAAAAAGATGCCCGGCGCGCTATTTATTGTGGACGCCAAAAAAGAGGATATTGCTGTAAAAGAGGCCAGGAAGCTCGGCATACCCATAGTGGCGATAATAGATACAAACGCGGATCCGGATCTGATTGATTACCCTATCCCGGCTAATGACGACGCAATGCGGTCAATCAAGCTTTTGACAGGCCTTATTACAGACAGCATAGTGGAAGGCAAAAAGCAGTTTGATGAAACCAATATTGCGGAATTGGCAAGGATCCAGGAGGAAGAAGACACAAAGGAAATGAAGGATAAGGAAAAATCTGAAAAGCTTGTTGAGGCGATAAAAGAAGTTCCGGTTAAAGATAAAGATGAAAAAAGGATAAAACCGGTTAAGAAAAAAAGTTATAAACCGCAATTTCCGAAAAGCTCATAAAACAGAAAGAGGGATATTAAAATGGCAATAGCAGCAGATCTGATAAAAAAGTTAAGGGAAAAGACCAATGCGCCCATGATGGATTGCAAAAAGGCGCTGGAAGAGTCCAACGGAGACCTGGACACAGCGGTTGATGTATTGAGAAAAAGGGGCCAGATAGTGGCGCTTAAAAAAGCAGGAAGATGCGCCAAGGAAGGCTCTATTAACTCATATATACATTCGAACAGTAAGCTTGGCGTTCTTCTGGAGGTGAATTGCGAGACTGATTTCGTAGCTAGAAGCGACGACTTTAAACAGTTTGTAAAGGATGTTGCGATGCATATCGCAGCTACTGCCCCCAGCTATGTCTCCCGCGAAGAGGTGCCCGGCCATATCCTGGAAAAAGAAAAAAGCGTTTTGAAAGAAACAGTCAAGAATAAACCGGAAAATGTCCTTGAGAAGATAGTCCAGGGCAAGCTGGAAAAATTTTATTCAGAGGTATGCCTCTTGGACCAGCCTTTTGTCAAGGACGACAAAAAAACCATAAAAGATTACCTGAACGAGCTTATAGGAAAAATAGGCGAAAATATAGTAATCCGCAGATACGTAAGATTTCAGGTGGGCGAAGAGATAAAATGACGCATAAAAAACCTGTCTATAAAAGAGTTGTGCTCAAGATGAGCGGCGAGGTACTGCAGGGCACGCAAGGATATGGCATAGACCCTGAGGTAACCCGCTCCATTGCCGAAGAGATAAAGGATGTTAAAAAGCTTGGCACGCAAATTGCCATTGTTATCGGCGGAGGCAATATCTACAGGGGCGCTGCTGCCGAGGGCCAGGGCGTTGACAGGACTACTGCTGATTATATGGGCATGCTCGCCACTGTTATAAATGGTTTAGCGCTCCAGGACAGCCTTGAAAAAGCAGGGGTTTTTACCCGCGTCCAGACAGCCATTGATATGCAGGAGCTGGCAGAACCGTACATAAGAAGAAAGGCTATAAGGCATCTTGAAAAAAACAGGGTGGTTATATTTGTGGCAGGGACCGGAAATCCATATTTTTCCACTGATACAGCAGCCAGCCTCAGGGCGGTTGAGATAGGCGCTGATGTTATACTTAAAGCTACAAAAGTCGACGGCGTATATTCCGCAGATCCTAAAAAAGATAAATCCGCCAAAAAGTTCAAGGCCCTTAAATATATACAAGTCCTTAAAAAAGGCCTTAAGGTTATGGACGCTACAGCAGTGAGCCTTTGTATGGACAATAAGCTTCCTATCATAGTTTTCGATCTCACGACAAAAGGCAATATAAAAAGGGTTTTGCTGGGCGATAAAATAGGAACTATAGTATGTTAATGGGGAGGTAACCTATGGAGCCATTGCAGAAACTTATACACGATACAGAGGAAAAACTTAAGAAAACAGTCGACTCTACTTTGAGGGAGTTTTCAGAAATCCGTACAGGCCGGGCAAATCCAAGCATAGTCGAAGGCATCATGGTGGAATGCTACGGCACTCACATGCCTATGAAGCAGGTGGGGGCCATATCAGTGCCTGAACCAAGGCTCATAGCCATACACCCGTGGGATCAGTCGAACATACAGGCCATTGAAAAAGCGATATTGAAATCAGAACTTGGCATCATGCCTGTTAACGACGGAAAACAGATAAGGATAGCTATTCCCACGCTGACAAAGGAAAGGATAGAAGAGCTTAAAAAAATACTGCATAAATTGGCGGAACAGGGAAGGGTTTCTGTAAGAACTGTCAGGAGGGACTCGATTACCGCTGTTGATAAACTGGAATCATCAAAGCAGATTACAGAGGACGCTAAATTTAAAGGCCACGACGACATACAGAAGTTGACAGAAAAATATACAAAAAAGATAGACGAACTACTGGTAACCAAAGAAAAAGAATTGGTGTAGATTGAATAAGCGGGCCGCTAGCTCATCTGGTAGAGCACCACACTTTTAATGTGGGTGTGCCGCGTTCAAGTCGCGGGCGGCTCACCAATTTTTTATGAAGCCTTTCGAACTTATTGAGCATACCGCTGATGTAGGGATAAAGGCGCGGGGGGCTACCCTTACGGAATTATTTGAGAACGCAGCCAGGGGAATGTTTTATGTTATAGCAGGGGAAGGTTACAAGGCCCAGGGTTCAAAGGTTGAAAAAAAGATAGAAATTTGTAAGAACAGGGATAATTATGAAGAGACCCTTGTCAGCTGGTTGTCAGAACTCCTGTACACCTTTAATAGAGAGAAAATATATTTCAACGATTTCAAGATACTCAGTTTAAATGACAGCGCTCTAAAAGCTGAAGCGGGCGGTATTAATATAGACCTTTACCAGAGCAATATTTATACAGAAATCAAGGCAGTTACTTTTCATAATCTTAAAATAGAAGAAGACGTAGATGGTTTTAGCTGCACTATTATTTTCGATGTTTAACTATGGCCCAGGCCTTCGATGGTAAATTAGAAAAGCTAGACAATTTCCGCTGGAAAATTCCGCAAACCTATAAATCTGGGATGAGAGTCCCAGGCCTCATTTACGCGAACGATTCGCTTCTTCCCGGAATCCTTAATGATAAAGCCTTGGAACAGGTGGCAAATGTAGCATTTTTGCCAGGCATATTAAA
>PCTH01000037.1 GCA_002771475.1 Candidatus Omnitrophica bacterium CG22_combo_CG10-13_8_21_14_all_43_16
AATTACGGCGAAGTTTTTATACCGTCAAGACTACCTTCGGTATAAAAAATGAGCCGTAAGCCGTAGCGGACGGCGAAATTATTTCAGTGCCGAATGGTCCCAACTGCCGCAGGACACCGTGCCCGCTCGAATCGGCGAGGCTTTTCTTTAGGCCTGCTAGGGCTGGTAAGATTACTTAATATTACTTTAAAATCTCTAATTGCGAAAAATCGTGAAGCATCATCTCTGGGTGAGCTTTATAGTTCTTTATGATGCCATAAACCCTGACTATTTTACCTTTAAAATATTTATCGGGAGACCTGGTCATATCTTTAAATCCGGGAGGTATATTATTCTTATATATGACTACCTTAAAATTATCTTTAAAATTTAATATCAACAATTTCTCTGTCAGGTAAGTATCTGTCACCTGGGCCTCTATCATTCTTACCCTACCTATATTATTTTTTGCCTCGGATGTAGAAATTTTATTTTCCTCCAGGCCGGCCCATAGGCCTCGTTTATTATCCCTTGCTTCTCTTTGGGCATCTAGAAACTTTTGAGAGTATCTTATATTCGGAGGATATGTGTATACCAAAGCAAGGCCTTGCCTGACCAAATCTATATTAACCATTTTGTCTTCTGCGTACACATAAGCAAGAAGGCGATTATATTTATCTTTTTTTTGAATATCAAACTCTAACTTTACAGATTTGCCCTCGACTAATTTTCTATTAAAATCTCTGGCTTTTTCAGCAAAAGGCATTGGTTTGTAAATCCAGTGAGAGCTTTCCTTCTCTCTTATTTCAGGCGTATCTATGCCTATATACCTGACTGTTTCTCCATTATCAAGCCCTATCGTATCTCCGTCTATAACGCAGCTTACATTATAATAACCATGCGCGCTATTATTAAATTGTGCCGTTGATTTTGTGTGGCTGAAAAAGCTTATTATTAAAGAAGCAATAAGGACTGCTGAGAGGGAAACAGCGTATTTTACCTGGCGCTTCATTTTATTATTCTAAAGCAAGCGGGTTATAATTATATTTTGCGAATATAGTGTAGGCTGTGCCTGCTGTTGAGCCTGTCTTTGTCCCGCGGGCGACCCTCCACCCATGTCCGGTATCCACATCATCCTGGGTTGCGTAAGGAAGGCAGCCCTGGCCCTGGCCTACCCTGGAAGGGCTGGATATAACCATCTTTTCTATTTCGGAAAGATAAAAATCGGCTTTTTTATTGTAATATTTCGCTTTATTGAAATCGCTGTTTTCTTCATAATAATCAGCCATTATCCTGAACGAAACTACCATCTGGCTCGTCCATTCAGTGGAAACAATCCCGCCTCTTGCCAGATGTTCATATTTCCCGAAATCAAATCCGGTAACCTTTGTTCTTTTTCCGTCCTGCATCATATAATCCGTCATAACCATACAGTTTGTCTCTGCGAAGTCCAGGATCTGGTCCGGGTCCATGCCGAATTCTTTTAAAAGTTTCGGCCCAAGGCTAGCGATAGCCCACGCAAATGTATCCGTTGCAATAGTAGCATCGCCTTTGCCTCTATTCATCCTGCCTTCGGGTTTGTTAAAAGAATTTTTCTTTATCCACTCAAATGTCCTGGCCTGCGCCCTAAGGTATTTCTCTTCTTCTGTAATCCTGTAAAGCATGCCGAACAATGCATAAGCGTCAAGATTATGTTCCGTGCTGAACCATTCAAATTTAGGCCCGCCTCTTATGCCAAAATCCTTATCCTGTTTCTGCAAGGCTATAAGCCACTCAGCGATCTCCTCCGCTACTGAGAGATGCGTCTCATCCTTAAACTTCTTGATGTACTGGACTATGGCTATAGCCAGCCACACATTAGGCCCGCTGTGGACATAATATTCCATTACGTTTCCTGTCTGAGAATCATAGGCATTCGTAAAAGCCCCGTCTGATTTCTGAGCCTTATATTTATAAAAATTCAGGATATCTTTCGCGTCTTGCTGATCGCCCATTAAAGTAAAACACTGAGCAGCAAGCGACTGGTCATAAGTAAAGGCCCATTCTTCCAGGTCTTTATCCCCCTCGTAACTCATCACAAGGCCGGTGCGCCTGTTTTTATGGTTTTTCAACCATTGATACATGCTGGATATATTTTTTTCTTCAACAGGCTTAAGCGAAGACAAAAGATCCTTTAAATTGTCCTCCACGGAAACCTTTTGATTGGAAAGTTTTGAAACCCTGTTTTTCAGGTACAGATTCTCTTCGTCAAGGCTTAGCATCTTTCTGTTAAACCTGGCCCTCTGGTATAGGACATGCTTCATAACAGATTTTGTTTTTTCTTTATCTTCTTTTAAATACGCTATCAGCCTGTCTTTTGCCTTGGCGCCCCCCACAAGCTGTTCAAGATCCTTGATCTGACCTTTGTATTTTTCGATCTTGTCTTCATTCAGGATAATTTTACAGCCTACCGCATCCCGTTCGCTGTCCAGATCCGAGATTTTATTTTCAAGTTCGGATTTCTTAATGGAGAGCTGGTTCAGTTCTTGTACAAGTTTCCTGTTTTCAAGCTTTGTTTTAAATTCCGCGGAATAAAAATAAGCAAGGCCTGCTACAAGAAAGAAAACTAAAACTGATATTATGGCCGGAGTCAGCATTACTCTTGTGGCGTGAAAATAAATTCGCGAACTATCTTTGGGGTCTATCTGTAAAAACGAAAGGCCTATCAGGTACTTATTGGGATAACCTGATTTTACTTTTTCATACCAGGCGATTTTTGCTATCGCCTTTGTTTCAGGCATCGCGAGAGGTATATGAAGCCTGATGTCCAGCTTGGCCTTGCCCTCTTTTACAACCTGTTCAAGGCCTTCTTCTAAATTATTGACCTCAAGGCATATGCCGCCTTTACCCACATCCCTTGTAAAACCCTGCTTGATTTCGCTTATAGACCCGGATGTCTCAGGGTCTATAAACTGAAATTCCACAGGGAATATGGCATTGAGCCTTATATATTTTCTGTGCTCAACGCCCTTGAAATCCTTATTTTTAGGGGATAGGTCTTTGGTTCTCATTTAGAAATATTTTCCAGGACCTGCTCGTCTACAAAAATCGGGGCCTTGGCGCGTATGGCTATTGCTATGCTATCGCTCGGCCTGGCATCCACTTCTTCTATGCGGCTATCCACTGATATGATTAGCTTTGCAAAAAATGTATTATTTTCCAATTTATCGATCACTATTCTATCTATCTTCGCTCCCAGCTGGGTTATCGCATTATAAAACAAATCATGTGTCATGGGCCTGGGAGGGTTTACCCCGCTTATCTTCATCTTGATAGATGTAACTTCCATAATTCCTATCACGATAGGCAGGATGCGCTCCCCCTGCTTTTCTTTGAGGACAATAACCTGCTCGCCCCTGTTCTCGTCTATACGTATCTTGTTTAATTCCATCTCTACAATGGCCATAGTAAGAAAAATATTATCACACCAACCCTGTCTTGTCAAGCCGCCCTACAAATTCAACATTGTAGATTTTCCAGTTGTTTGGCAAGGCGCTCTAGCGTTTTTTCCACCGAAGGGCTCAGGCCCCGGCCAAATTTATTTGACTGAGGTTTTATACCTAATATATAAATAGCCGCGCCTGTGGATTCTTTAAGGTACTCTATTAATAGTTTAGGGGAAACATCATGCGTTGAAATCTTCCCGGAACCAAGCTCTTCCTCTGAAAAAATCTTTATATCTCCTGGCTCTCCCTCAAAATATACAGCATCCACAATGACAATGGTATCAGGTTTTAATCTTGCTATAACCCCTGTCTGGTTTTCAGGCGCAACTCCTGCATCTATAACCTCGTAAGAAACTTTGCCTTTTAACATCTTGGCAAAAGATGGCCCCAGCCCGTCATCCCCGCGCTCAATATTCCCGATGCAAAGCATGCAAATCTTACCTTTTAATTTGTCTTTTAAATTTATCATAAAGCGCGGAAGGTTAGGTATTAAGCGTAACTTCTCTGCGGCATTTTGGACAAAGCACTTTAACCCTATCCTGGCGAGTAAGATCAACTGACTTTTGGATACCGAGATATGCTAATTTAAGTTCTTTTAAAACGGACAGATAAGACGTAGGGCTTGAATATGCCAAAGGTCCTAACTTTTTCGCTACCCAAGCCAAGTGATCTTTTGCCCCGACTACACATCCGCAACCTTCGCATAAAGCCAATTCTTTTTCAATAGATTCTATTGCCTGGCTCCTGTCAAATATGGCCAGGTCAAATTTACTGGAAAGCTTTATGCCTTCCTGGGTAATGCACGCTGCCTGGCACTGGCCGCAGAATATACAAGAGTCATAATGAAGCTCCAATCTTCTCAACGGTGGTTCTGCGTCAGGCGTATCTTTTACCTCAATACAGCCCGCAGGACAAACCTCTGCGCATGCCTTACAGCCTACGCACCCATCTTTAGAATACTCCGGTTTTCCCCTGAAACGTTTTTCAGGCACATGAGGTTCAAACGGAAATTTTGACGTATATGGGCCTTTTATCAAAGCCCTGACCGCTTCTATTAATTCTCTTAATTTTGGATATTTCATATTATTATTCTAATTCCGATCCTGTTCGTATTTATCCGCTACGCTTTTAGGCCATAGCTTTACGCCTGACTTATGGGCGCCTCTGGCAAGCGCATGCGCTGCAACAGGCGAAGTAAGAAGCAAAAATATCGCCGCTAGAATTGCTTTTACCCCTGTCGTTCCCAATCCCTTTAATATAAATGTCCCTAAAAGAATACTGCACGTGCCTAAGGTAACGCATTTAGTTGTAGCTTGCAGTCTGTTATATACATCAGGAAGCCTAATTAAACCAATGCACCCGAAAACATCAAATCCAAGCCCGATAACAATAAATATCATGCCGGCTGCATGCTGTAAGCTATTCATCAAACCCTCTCCCTTCTAAATACTTTGCCAGCGCAAGAGCGCCTATAAAACTCTGCAAGGCCCACGCAATCGCTATATCCAGATACCAGTCTCTTCCGGTAGGAACGCTGAGGATTGCGCAGAAACCTACTATTAAAATCCCCAGCGTATCTATCGCCACTGCCCTGTCAGCCGGGGTAGGGCCAGCCATAACCCTGAAAAGGCACATGGCAAAACAAAGCATGAGAATAAAAAACGAGTGCGCCAGAAAACCTGACTGCCAGCTCAATAAAGACAGTATCGGATACAACATTACAAACAATATACTGGCTGCCAAAATACCAAAACCTGTTAGCCAACGTAGATTTTTCATAAGGATCACTCGAATATCTTTTTTAGAATTTTTTCAAAAGGACTCACGATCAATTCCGTAGCCTTATCTATATCTTGAGTCCTTACATCAATCCAGTGAATATACAATATGCCTTTTTCAGCATCTATGTCCACGCAAAGCGTCCCGGGAGTAAGCGTTATAGAATTTGCCAAAAATGTCAATCCTGTATCGGATCTTAAAGTGGTCTTCACCTTCACGATGCCCGGATTAATAGGCAATCTTGGATTTAAAACCCTTAACGCAACATCTATATTAGCCTTTAAGCATTGCCATAAAAACATAGGCATATAATAGCAAAACCATATATACCTGGTTATGTGGCCGAAATGATGAGGCCTATTGCTGAATAGATCCCCTGTGATAAAAGCCACGAAAGCCGAGACTATCAGGCCTACTATCAAATGCTGAAAATCTAAAGGCCATGTCAAAAGCGCCCACACTATAAAACCAATGATAAATAAAACTAATTTGCTTTTCATTGTCTAGACGCTGCCTCCAGCACTACGCCGGCGTAACTCGTACCTTTTAATACCACACTTACTGCGTCATCAAGAAAAAATCTCAAAGATGGCAAAAGCATAAGTCCTCCTAATACGCATATAATAGCAAGGCAAACTACAGAAAACAACATTGCGAAAGGCACCTCTTTGATATTTTTTAATTTATCCTTTATCTCCCCCAGAAAAACAAACTTCTGCACTTTCATAAACGAAGCCAGCGTAAGGATACTGCCTATTACCGCGCAAATCGCATACCCGGTAAATCCCTTCTGCAGGCAGGCTATAATAATTATGGCCTTGCTGAAAAACCCGTTGAAAGGCGGTATGCCAGCAATAGCCATAGAGGCTACCAGGTTAGTTTTTGCGGTCACAGGCATCAGTTTTCCAAGGCCTCCTGTTTCTTTTAAGTCTCTTGTTCCGGCTGCATAATCCACTGACCCTGAATTCAGGAAAAGTAACGACTTGAAAACCGAATGATTGAATAAATGAAATAAACCCCCGAGTACTCCGAGAGGCGTTCCCAGGCCGATGCCTAAAACCACATAACCTATCTGGCTTATAGAATGATAGGCTAATAATCTTTTTAAATCCCATTGCGACAAGGCAAGCACAACTGCGACCAGCATTGATATAACACCTAAAAACATTAATACCGTAAGATAGCCGTGCGTAGAGCCTATTATATTGAAGAAAACTCTGATCAGGGCATATACGCCTAATGTTTTTATTAAAACCCCTGAAAGCATGGCTGAAATTGAGGCAGGGGCAGATGGATGGGCGTCAGGAAGCCACGCGTGAAACGGGACAAGCGCGGATTTCAAACCAAAGCCCATTAAAAACAATACCCCTACAAAAGGTATAACCCACGCGTTCTGCTTATAAGCTAAAATCCTGGCCATATCCGCCATATTCAAAGTGGATGTAAAGCTGTATAAAAAAGCGATCCCTATGAATATAAAAGCCGAAGCCACTGAGCCCATAATCGCATATTTAAAAGACGCCTCCAGCTCTTCCGCTTCTGTTCCGAATGCCACCAGCGCATAACTGGCAATAGAAGCAATCTCCAGGAATACATAAAGATTAAATAAATCGCCTGTTATGATCACTCCGTTCATTCCGCAAACCATCAAAGAAAACAACGTGAAAAATTTAGGCTTATCCGTATATTGATTCATGTAGGACAATGAATACACTGCCACAAAAAACGCGATAAGATTTACAGTCACAAGCATGAAACTGGACAGGCCGTCCATTACCATGCAGATGCCGAATGGAGGCATCCACCCCCCTATTTTGTAAACCAGGATCTTTCCTGGCACAGAGTTAAGTAAGACTCTTGCGTAGAGAGATGATCCCAGAAGAGCAAGGCTTGTGATGAAGATTATGACTTCGCTAGAGCGCCTGATAAGCCTGCCCACCAGAGATGTAAGAAACGCCGCAGCCAGCGGAATAATAACAAATAAAGGTATAATGTTTATAGCTTTCATTTATCCTTTCAATTTCTTTATCTTAGTGATATCGAAAGTGCCGTATTTCTCATAAATCCTGATGGCTATAGAAATAATAAGCGCGGTAACAGCAAGGCCGATAACAATAGACGTCAGCACCAGGGCCTGCGGAAGCGGGTCTACCATATTAAGGATGTCCTGATATTTCGCATCGATAGGCGCCCTTCCATGAAAACGATAACCGAGAAGCACAAAAAATAGGTTCATGGCATATTCCATTATGCCAAGCCCGACTATCATTTTTATGATGTTTCTCTTGCGTAGTACCCCGTAAAGCCCTACACAGAATAACATAAGACACAGAAAATAAAGCGTCATAGTTCCTTTTTGGATGATTTTTCCAATATTACAAGCGCCAGAAAGATGGCAAACAACCCTACGCCCACCTTTATGCCTATGGATATATTGCTTAATAGTATTGTTCCGGCGCTAAAAAGATTAAAAGGGTTTCCTTTATTAAGGACATTCAAGAAAAATGACCCCCCGAGAAAACCCAATAACGCTACAAATAAAAACATCATTGCGCCTATGGACTCCAGATTAGACGCCATGTTCTTGGAAATCCTGGCTGCTGCAACATCTTTTCCAAAAGCAAGCATAAGATGCACGAAAGAAAGCGCCACTATTACTCCGCCTGCAAAACCACCGCCCGGAGATAAATGGCCGTGCAGAATAATGTAAATGCCGAAAAGCATTATCAGGCCTACTGTCAGCCGCGTAATTGTTTTTACTATCAATGTCATGCCTGTTTTTGGATTATCTATCATATATATGTCATTGCGAGGGCGCGAAGCGCCCGAAGCAATCTCATGAGTTCCTTCGAATGCTTCTATTTGTCGCATTCTCAGGATAAGTTCGGATTTATCTTTTACGTCATCCTCCGGACTCCGTAAAAGATGTCCTCACTTATTTCTTTCTCCCTGGCCTGCGCAGTATCGCCATTATGCCTATTACAGCGGTAAATAAGACTGTCGCCTCGCCCAATGTATCATATGCCCTGAAATCCAGTATTACAGCGGTTACTATATTTACCGACCCTGTTTTAGACACGCCTTCCTGCAGGTATTTTTTTACAACAGCCATTATAGGCTCGCCAAAACCCGGCAGTTCTTTTAAAGCAAGCCAGCTAAATAAAAGAAATACCGCAATAAATCCAAGCGTGGAAAACGTATTAAAAATCCACCTGCCTTCAATTACCAGCGGCAGATCTTTATTGATTGTCGCCCGGATTAGAATGATTAAACACAATATCTCTACCACCAGCTGTGTAATAGCCAAATCCGGCGCTTTAAGGATCAGAAAAGCCAGGCACAAGGCAAAACCAACGGCTCCCACAGCAATTACGCTTGAAAGAAGATCTTTCACCTCAATCGCCACTATAGCTGCGCAAATCATGAATATTAAAAGTATATAAAGTTCCATATTACCTCATGAAGAACAAGAATAATCCCAGCATGCCTAAGAGCGTCCACACCAGATAAGTCGGCAATACGCCGTTATGCAGATATTGAAAAAATCCGCCTACCCCGAAAACAAGGGCCTTTCCCTGTTCGTATATATCGAAAAATCCTGCTTCTGCTTTTTTATAAATAACCCCTAAAAAGCCGTATTCCTTTACGGTATTATAAAATTCTGTGCCGGAAAGCCTCATGTCTTTTCCGACAGGCTCTCCTCCTATGTAAGTTTCGCTCTCCCTGACTGATTTAAAATTCCCCAGGAAATATATAACAAGCCCTACCGCAAGGCCTGCAAGCAACAGTAAAGCAGCTTTCAAAGCATGCCAGTTGCCTATAAATGTAATCCCTGCGCCTAAAGCAGGTTTTATAAAAAATTTTAAAGGCACCTGAAATGCAAATATTCCGAATATTACGCATAAGATTGCCAGAATAGAAACAGGCAGCCACATCTGCCATGAAACTTCGTCCCTTCTTTCTTGCACTTTACCGGCTGCTCTCTGTCCTAGAAATACTGCGTGAATCAGTTTTATAAAAGACGCCAGCGTAAGCCCGCTTCCAAACATTGCTGCCGCAAGACATATTATCCACAACACTCCGCCTGATTTACCTTTCTCTATCAGTCCCTGATAAATCATCCACTTTGAGAAGAAACCGTTAAAAGGCGGCACTCCTGATATTGCGGCCGAGGCAACCAGCGTTGCCAGAAATGTTATTGGCATTATCTTGCTAAGCCCGCCGAGATTATCCAGCTCTGAAGTCTTTGTCTTATGCTCTACATTGCCGGCTGAAAGAAACAGGCAGCATTTGTATATGGCATGGTTCAGCATATGAAACAGCCCGCCCGCTATCCCTATAGGATTGCCTGTCCCGATGCCCAGCACCATATAACCTACCTGGCTCACCGCATGATAGCCTAAAAGTTTTTTAAAATCGTGCTGTATTAGCGCCATCATGACCGCTGCTATTATTGTAACCGAACCTACTACCATAAGAATCGCATAGGTAAAGCTGTTCAGAATAAATACATTAAGCGCCAGTCTCGCCAATAAATAAATACCGAGCAGTTTGTCCAGGCTGGCGGGTAAAAATGCTGTCACGCTGATTGGCGCTTCCTGAGCTGTCTCTGGTATCCACGTATGAAAAGGCATAGCGCCTGCTTTTGCAAACGCGCCGGCTGCCACTAGTAAAAAAGACCATAGAGCCATGGGAGCCGCTATATCTATTCTCATATCGCTTAAATTCAAAGATTTTGTTGTAAGCCACATCATACCGAAACCAAGTATCATGAGGCTGTCTGAGCCTCCGATTATAATAAATGTTTTTTTGCTTATCGCGGCTGCCTTTGGCCCTGATATATTTATAAGCGCGTAAAGGGTAAAACCAAGAAATCCCCAGGAGATCAAAAGAAGGATTATATTATTTGAAATAGCGGCTAAGATGGATGAGCCGATAGTCCATAATACATAGGTATAATAAGAAGATATGTCCTTATAAGATGCCATGGACCGCATTGAATATAGTGTCACCAGCATCCCGAAAAACCCTATAGCCGGCACGATAAATCTGGACAATCCATCTACGTAAAAATACCCTGCATTAAGAGGGGCTGCAAAAAATATCCTTATGCCCGCGATGAATAAATATATGGAAGTAATAAGGCTGAAAAATTCTATGACCTTTCTGAATCTTTTAGGTATGACCAGAATAAATAACCCTGCAACTATTGAAACCAATATAGGTTCTAACAATATTTTCATCGTCTTCCCAGCTTGCTTTTAATTTTTTCTGTCTTTTCCTGCGAAAGCCTTACCAGATCCTGGCCATCCATTAATTTCCTGCCCGTCTTGTAATCCACCACAGCCATTCTCTCTGTACAGCAATAGCACGGGTCTACCGCAGCCAGGATAATAGTTGCGTCTGAAATGGTCTCCCCTACTACTGCCTTTTTATTTGAAGCTATATTCATATAGCTTGGCGCCCTTATTTTATGCCTTGCAGGGCTATTTCCTCCATCACTCATTACATAGTGGATTACTTCGCCCCTGGGCGCCTCATGCCTTCCAATGCCTTCTCCCGGAGGAATATCCTTTATACCGGAATCTATGGGGCCTTTTGGCATTTTATCAAGGCACTGAAGTATTATATTTATAGATTCGTAAAGCTCCAGTATCCTGACAACTGCCTTAGAGTATACATCCCCGCCTTCATGAGTAATTACCTTCCATTCAACTTTATCATACGCCGCATAAGGATCGTCTCTTCTGATATCTATAGCCACGCTTGACGCCCTTGCAGTAGGACCGACCACGCTATACTGATGCACATCTTCTTTTGTAAGAACACCCACGCCTTCTGTCCTGGCATGGATAACAGGATCGTCCATAACAGCGCCTTTAAACATGTCAAACTTCGGGATCAAATCCTTTAATGTCTTTTTTATCCATGGAAAATCCTCTTCAAACATATCCCTGCGCACCCCTCCGGGCTTCATCATCGCGTAGTTTTGCCTGTTGCCTGCAACACGCTCGAATATATCCAGAATTGGCTCTCTATACTTCCACGCCCACATCCAAACCGTGTTGTAACCAAGAAAATGTCCTGCCAGGCCAAGCCATAAAAGATGGCTATGTATCCTCTCCAGTTCGCCTATTATAGTGCGGATATAAAGAGCTCTTTCAGGGACCTGAATACCCAGGAGATCATCTATCGCGTTTACATAAGCAAACGGGTGCGAGGTAGAGCATATGCCGCAGATTCTCTCGACCAGAAACGTGACCTGGTCAAAACTCTTGGACTCAGCTATCTTTTCTATAAGGCGGTGGTTATACCCTATCTCGATATCTATATCTACCACCGTCTCACCGTCCACATGAAGCTTAAAAAATTCAGGCTCTTCCTGCAGCGGATGATATGGCCCTATAGGTATAATCTTACGAGTCATTTATTGATCTCTCCTCAGCGGGTAATTCCCTTTCGGCCAGTCGTCTTTCAAAAGCAAATGCTTAAGATTCGGATGGCCTTTAAAACTCACGCCCAGCATTTCATGCATTTCCATCTCTATCCACTCCACACATTTAACTACAGGAGTTAGGCTGTCTATTTCAAGGCTTGATTTATCCAGAATAACCCTCAGGGTCACTATAAATCCTATCTCATCTATTGAAAAATGATATAGAATCTCGACCGCTTTCCTGGTATCCACTCCGGACGCAGTGATAAACCTTGCCTTTTCTTCGTTAAATAGATACCTTGCTATCTGCGCTAGTATATTTTTATTTATTGTAAAATATGCCCTGTTTTTAGATTTCTCTATAACTTCCAATAAATCCTTGTCCGAGCGCACCTTTATATTCTGTATTATCGCTTCCTGTCTCATTTTTTGCCTCTAAGTTTCTCAATCAATTTCACAACGCCCGCTATCATCGCCTCTGGCTTAGGCGGGCATCCAGGCACATAGATATCCACCGGCAAAACCGAATCCACTGGATCAGGGCAATTAGGCCCGTTTTTAAACATGCCCTGTCCGCAGGCGCATACGCCCATCGCAATAACCACGCAGGGTTTAGGCGCTTGTTCATAAATAGCCTTTATCCGCGGTATCGTCTTCAGGTTCAAAGACCCTGTTACCAGTATTGCGTCAGCGTGCCTTATGCTTCCCACAAGTGTTATGCCGAATCTCTCCACGTCAAACCTGGGGGTCAGCATATCCAGGATTTCTATATCGCAATTGTTGCAGCTGCCTGTTGACATGTGATAAACCCATATGGATTTTGTCAAAGCCTTTAATCTTAAACTCATTACATCCCCTTTATTGCCAATAGTACCGCTAATACTGACAGTAACGTCATCTTGCCCCAGAAAAACCTTACAGCCTGGTCAATTCTTACCCTGGGGTTAGTGTTTCTTATTAAAACTATTATAACTAAAAGCACTACATACTTCCATATGCTTAGAAAATTAAACCCCTGCCAGAATAATGTTATGAGAAATAGCGGCAGGGCTACCATTAACATTGTCTTTGTAAGTTTAAAAATGGCCAGGAGTATGCCGGAATATTCTATAAGCACGCCTCCCATTATCTCTGTCTCTGCCTCGCTTGCGTCAAAAGGCACCAGGCCGAGTTTTGCCTGCATGCAGAATATCATGACAATAAATGCGATAATACCGGAAAAACTTGCTATAAACGAGCCGTTAACAACCTGATAATTTATAATCTCGCTCAGTTTTAAAAGCCCATGGCTCTTAATAACAGGTACGATTAAACAGATAATAAAAGGCAGCTCGTACGCCATTACGAGTTTTATCTCCCTTGAGGCGCCTAATGACGCCAATGGATTACCGCTCGCCGAAGCGCCGAGTATAATAGCTATCGCGGGCAATGTCAAAAGATACATTATCACAATAATGTCCCCTGAAAAACCTTTTGAAGAAGAACCTATATTCGCAAGCCATATAAGCGTAGACACAAGCGTGACAGCGCTAAGGCCTATCATAGGCGAAAGAAAAAACAAACCCTTTGACGCAGACCTTGGAACAGTGATCTCTTTTATGCTCAACTTCATAAGGTCTACAAGAGGCTGATACCACGGCGGCCCTACCCTCCATTGGACGCGCGCTGTAACCTTGCGGTCTATCCAGCTCGCAATAAGGCCCGCTACTGCTGTAAATAAGAAACCGGGGAATATTAAAAAATTAAATAAAAGCTTTATCATGGATGATACTTTTTCCAGGGCTTGGCATGAACTGCCACATGCTTGCTTATTAAATATATGTCGTCTTTTTCTGATTCTTCAACTTCTATGAATTTTACAGCTTCAGGCGTTGAGCACGATTTTACGCACACAGGCTCTTCTTTGCCGCTTCTGTCAATGCACGCATCACACTGCGATATTATATAAGGTATTGTATCAAGCGGTATTGTGCCGAATGGGCAGACGAGACTGCAGGACTTGCATGATATACAGCGCATGGTAAAACGCTTGATTATCCCGTCCGGTTGTCTCTCTATAGCCTCTTTAGGGCATGCGTTCACGCATGGCGCTTCTTCGCAATGCCTGCAGATATATAAAAATTGCCCGATCTCTCTCAATCGGGTTATGCCTGAATTTTTCGGGTGATAATAATAACTGCATTTCGCGCTCGCTTCCCCGCAGCTATTCAATTTTTCCAAATCCACCAACAGCCTTTTCATCTTATTAGTCCCATATCTCATGTATGTGGCTTATCTTATCATATCTGAACACAGGGCCGTCTTTACAGGCATAAAAATTCCCAAGCCTGCAATGCCCGCATTTACCGATCCCGCAACTCATATTTTTTTCCATTGATAGATAAATCTGTTCAGGCTTATATCCCACTTCTATCAATTTAAATGTCGCAAATTTCATCATTATAGGCGGGCCGCATACTATTGAAACGCTGTTTTTAAGGTTTATGTCTAATTTATCAAGGGTCGTGGTGACAAGGCCTACGTTTCCCCTCCAGCTATCATCTTTCCTGTCAACCGTGATTCTGAATTTAACTCTTTTCTTATCCAGGTCCTGCCATTTATCCAAAACGCAGTCTTTGTAAATTATATCCGAAGGGGTCCTAGAGCCGCAGCAGAATAAGACGCTTTTATATTTTTCTATATCGTGGATTAAAGCCAGAAATAATGCCCTCAAAGGCGCAAGGCCTACGCCCCCGCCTACAAGTAAAATTTCTTTTCCTTCATATTCAGAAAGAGGATATTCCTTGCCGTACGGCCCCCTGAGTCCTACCGTATCGCCTTTTTTCAGATTATGGATCATTCCTGTAATCCTGCCAGCCTTCATTATAGTTATCTCTAATTTATCTTTTTCGTAGGGCGAAGATGATGGAGTAAAAGGCGCCTCCCCTTTACCGGGGATACTCATTTCGATAAACTGCCCTGCCTTAAAATGCACTGGGGCCTCTGGTTTAAGCCTGAAAGTCTTTATGGTAGCGCTCTCTTCTATTACATCAAGCACTTCTGTTTTTATCGGTAAATACGGATTACTTATCATAAGATTCAAAGCCTATCTTTCAAGTTTACTTAGCACTTCGCGAATGTCTATCTTGCCGGGACATGCCTCTATGCATCTTCCGCAGCCTGTGCAGCCAAATCTCCCTATTGTATCCTGGAAAAAATTGAACTTCTTATCGAACCGGTTTCTCATGCGCTGCGCCAGCAGTTTCCTGGGATTCGCTCCGCCCGCAACCCTTGCAAAAGACATGAGAAGGCAGGAATCCCACATCCTCAATCTTTCAAAACCATCGACTCTCTTCTGGTCCACCATAATAAAGCAATGGCATGCAGGGCATATCATATTACAAGCGCCGCACTCAACGCATGTCTTTGAGACTTCTTCCCAAAGAGGAGAATCAAACTTGCTTTTAAATGCCTTCTGTATCGAATCTTTCGGAGGAATCTTGCTTTTCTTAACATGTTCCAATAAATCTTCTTTAAGTTTTTTTCTATTTGCATTTCTTTTTTCAATATAAGGTTCTGCGCTCTGAAATAATTTAAAGTAATCCCTTATAATCTTTTCTCCTTTACCTGACCCGGCCTTCGCCGCATAACCTCCGTCAAGCTCTGAAAGATTGATGTCAAACCCCTCGATAGGATACGGCATTATACCTATTGCTGCGCAAAAACATGTCTCTCCATAACACGTGCAATCACTGGATATTATAAGCCCTTCTTCCCTTTTTGATACATACAAAGGATCGCGGAAAGGTTCCTGGCTATAGACATAATCCATTACCTTAAAAGACACAAGGTCGCAGGATTTTGCGCCTATAATTGCTATTGGCTTTTCTTTTGTATCAGAATCCTCTTTGGAAGAAAAATATTCGGCTATCTTTATCCTGGCGGGAAAATAAAAACTCTTGATAGGTTCTACGGCCCTTATTTCTCCTATAACAGATTTCTCAAGGCCATCCTCTCCTACTTTCTTATAGAATCTATTATTATCTACTTTTACAGGTGCAAAAATCTTGTAAGTTTTAGACAAAGATTTTACCAACCTGTCAAGATTTGGTTTATTTATAAAATACGAATCCAAAATTATCCTCTATAGTATTTCAGGTAAGATTCTAAATAAATATCTATATATATTACACAAATCTGTTTTTTATGTCAAGATTAAAAATGCAGCTCTATTGCTCTGGGCGGACAGGCCTTTATGCAGAGCTCGCATGCAATACATTTTGTATCATAAAAAAGCACTTTGCGGGTCAATGGGTCAGTGACAAGCGCGGCTGTAGGGCAAATCGGAACGCAAGCTCCGCAATGAGTGCATTTAGACTCATCTCTTTTAATATCCTTTGAAAGAGGCTGAACCCCGACTCCGATTGACTTTAAATACTTAAGCGCCTTTTCAAGATCATGATTCTCACCCTTGATTTCAAGAACCATAAGCCCTTCTTCTCTCGGGGTAATAGACGCTTTTAATATATTAAACTCCAGGTTAAAATCCTTAACTATCCTGTACACTATAGGCTGGTCCACAAGCTTGTGAGGAAACTTTAAAACAATTCTGTTGGATCCCATGTTAACTTACCTCCTCTTTAAGCCAATTCTATATCCCCTATGCTTCCAAAATCTTTTCCAAGTATTGCCGCTGCGCCTTTGATTCCTTTTATGGATAAAGCAAATTCAAGACCCGGCGCAATATCTTTTCTGTCCTTAATCCTGTTACACGCCGCAGTGGCAACCGCATCAGCTAAAGCCGCGGATTTAGCTATTATAACACAGGCATCTGCTTTTCCAAAGCTCAAAGAATGCCCCACAGTGCCGGAAGACGTGCAAATTCCCATAGGCGTATCTTCGGGTTTTATTTTTATAAAAATTTTATTGCTTAAAAGCGAGTCGCCCGCATAAATCGCAATAGTGCGGATCTTGTCTGATCTAATAAATATATCCCCTCCATTTTCTATGATAATCTGCCTGGAATATGCCAAAAGTTCATTGCCAATAAATTCTCCAACCGCGCCCGCGACGCTTGCCATCGGGCCCACGCCTGCGAGGGCCGTTGCGCGGATCATTTCTTTTATAATATCAGCCGCCGCTGAATCCTGGCTTATCGGCTCAAGGCTTGTCATGAATTCCGGCCTTTTTCTTATATAATCCTCTATCTGCGCCCTGTATTTTTTTACAATCTCTTCTGCGGCAGCCTTTATGTTTTTTTCCGCGGAAATAAAAAGATCCGTCTCTTTTACAATAACCTCCTGGCCGATAAGATCGCTGTCTTTCGCCGATTCCCTGTAAAATCTTTTTTGATAATCTTTACTCTTAGTCATATTTAAACCTGTTTTTTGTTGAGAGCCGGCAGGCCTACGAAAAGACGCTCGTCCTGTCAGGCAGGCCTGAGGCACATCAGAAACGTTTCGGCATCATAGATATCTTATATATGAGCGCGCAAGGTATTACGGCGAAGTTTTTATACTGTCAAGACTACCTTCAGTATAAAAAACGAGCCGTAAGCCGCAGCGCGCGGCGAAACCAGTTTCAGTGCCGAACGGCCTGTCTGGACAGGGCACCTTGCCCGCTCAAATCGGCGAGGCTTTTCTTTAGGCCTGCCGGCTCTCAACAAATCCTTGGAAGCTGCTCCCCTGTTATCATATCTAAAATCCTCAATCCTCCTGACTGAGTCTTTAGGTAAACTTTTCTATCCCTTTCTCTCTTAACCTCTCCTATAATCCTGGCATCTTTGCCTAAAGCGTGCCTTTTCATTTTTGATAACACTTTTGCAGCGGCGTTTTTAGAGACAATCGCGATCAGTTTTCCCTCATTCGCCATATATAACGGGTCAAAACCCAATATCTCGCATAAAGTGCTTACAGATTTTTTCATAGGCATCCCGGACTCTTCTATGGCGATATTATAACCTGAAGCCGCGCTGATCTCGTTCAATGTAGTTGCCAGGCCTCCTCTTGTAGGATCCCTCATAAACTTTATATCCCTGCATATTATTGAAGATACTAATTTATTCAAAGGACTGCAGTCGCTTTTAATCCTGGTTTTAAATTTTAAATCCTCTCTGGCCAGGAGTATGGAAGCGGCATGATCGCCTATCGTGCCGCTTATTATAATCTTATCCCCGGGTTTTATCCTTGCGATATCTATAAAAGAATCCTCAAGCGCCTCTCCTATGCCTGATGTATTTATAAATATACCGTCAACAGCCCCTTTTTCAACAACCTTAAAATCCCCGGATACTATATTTACACCGGCGGACCTGCACGCATCTCTGATAGAAATCGTTATCCTTTCCAAATCAGCGTAACTAAACCCGTCTTCCACTATCATAGCGCAGGATAAATATCTTGGTATAGCTCCTGAAACAGCCAGGTCATTCACCGTGCCGCATACTGAGAGTTTTCCTATATCACCCCCCGGAAAAAATAAAGGCTTAACAACAAATGAGTCAGTGGTGTAGGCCAGTTTTCTGGCAGCGGATTTTATAAGCGCGGCATCCCCCATTTTATTTAAAAAAGAATTGCCCAGATTTTTCAAAAATAAATCTCTTATTAAATCATGCATCAATCTGCCGCCGCTTCCATGCGAAAGAGTTATAGTTCTCATTTTCTATACCTGTAATACGCGGCGCACGCGCCTTCGCTTGAAACCATGCACGCGCCATAGGGATTTTCCGGGGTGCATTTTTTAGAAAATAATGCGCAATCCAAAGGCGTTTTTATGCCTTTTAACACGCTGCCGCATATGCACCCTTTATCCGCGCTTGTTTTTACTTCCGGTAAATCTATATTTTTCTCGATATCAAACTCTCTGTATCCTTTGCTTAAAATAAGGCCGCTATTTTTTATAACCCCGATACCCCTCCAGTCTGAATCATTTATTGAAAAAACCTCATCTATCAGCCGAAGCGCTTCGATGTTGCCTGAAAATTTAACCACCCTGTTATACTGATTTTCAACCTCTGCCTTCTTTGACCTGGCCTGCCTGATAAGCATCAATACAGAATGCAGTATATCGAGCGGTTCAAAACCCGCTATCACACACGGTATATTGTATTCTTCGCAAACTTTGACATAGGGTTTCATGCCTATGATAGCGCTTACATGGGCAGGGCACAAAAATCCTTTTATATTCACTCTTTTGTCACTTGCCAGCAGTTTCATCGCCGGAGGCATAATCTTATGGCCTGAATATACGAAAAAGTTTTTCATTTTTTTCTTTTTTGCATATTTTACCGTAGCTGCTACAGTAGGAGTGGTTGTTTCAAACCCTATACCCAGGAATACTATTTTCTTGTCCTGATTTTTTTCCGCAAATAAAGCGGCATCAAAAGCCGAATATACGATCCTTACCTTGCCTTTTGATTTTTGCTTAAAAAGACTGGAATTCGTGCCCGGAACTTTTAGCATATCTCCAAAACTGAACACAATAACATTTTCCAGGCTTGTAAGCGCTATTGCTTTATCAACATAATTCTTCGGGGTCACGCATACAGGGCATCCCGGGCCGGATATAAGCCTTATGTTTTCCGGCAGCATTTGCCTGATTCCAAATCTTTCAACAGCCATTGTATGCGTCCCGCATACTTCCATAAAATTCATCTCTCCGAGGCCTTTCGCATCCTCTTTTATAAGCCCGGATATTTTGGCTGCTATATCTAAATTTCTGAATTCGTCTATATATTTCATTGGAGCTCTTCTAATATCTTCAGGGTTTCTTCTGCCTTGACAGGATCCAGCTTCTCGATCGCGAACCCTGCGTGCACAATCACGTAATCGCCTATCTTAGGATTCTTCAGAAAATTAATCCCTATGTTCCGCTGTATGCCTGGGCTGGACACATTTGCCCTGTCTCCCTCTATTTTTAAAATTTTCATCGGAATCGCCAAGCACATACTAAACCCCCGCCAGAACTGCCTGGCCCAAAGAAATCGAACCGTCATGAGCCGGAACATTTTTATGTAAAAATACCTTAAATCCTTCTTTTTCCAATAAAGGCCTGATGGAATTTTTTAAATAGCTATTTTGAAAAACCCCTCCGCTCATACAAACCTTTTTTATTCTATATTTTTTTCTTAAAATATTGCAAACATCTCTTATCATATAACAAATAGCATTGTGAAACTTCAAAGAAATCTCCGGCTTCTTTACATCTCGTTTCAAATCTTTCACAACATCTCTTATCACCGGGCCCCAATCTATTATCATCATCCCTCTTTCATTAGTATATTTAAATTTATATTTGCCTTGAGTCTCAAGTCTTGAGCCTCGAGCCGATATTATTTTTTCCAGCCTGATCGCTGCTTCTCCTTCATATCCTGCAAAATTACAAACTCCGATCAACGAAGAAACCCCGTCAAACAGCCTTCCCATGCTTGAAGTTAGCGGCATGTTTATCTTTTTATTTAAAACCTGAATCAATGTTTTTAAGCTGTCATTGCGAGGAGCAAAGCGACGAAGCAATCTCATATCGCTTCCATATATTCCATACAAATAACTAAACGCCATTCTCCATGGCTCCCTGATAGACGCTTCTCCTCCTGGCATTGGAACATATTTCAGATACGCGACCCTCTTTAATCTTTTTATGTTACCGACAAAAAATTCCCCTCCCCAGATATTCCCGTCTGATCCAAAACCTGTTCCGTCAAACGCAATCCCTATAACCTTGCCTTTTATCTTATTATCAGCTATACAGCTCGCTATATGCGCTTCATGATGCTGCACTTTCTTCACCCTCCACCCTTCACCCTTCACCAGCTCATTAGCATATTTAGTAGCTGTATATTCCGGATGCAGGTCGCATGCAATAATCTTTGGATTTATTTTCAGCTCTCTTTGAAGCTTTTTTACGCCTTTTTCGAATTTTTTAAAATTCTTCAAGTCTCCCAGATCACCCTCGGCATCTGATAAATAGGCAAGCCTGCCTTTGGCAAAACAAAAACCAGCCTTTGACTGAGCTCCCAAAGCCAAAACACTGCTCTTTATACTAAAAGGCAAAATAATCTTTGTGTATTTCATGATAAACAGCTGGAAAATCAACAATGTTGAATTTCCAGCTAATTCAGGGTTTTTGATAATTTAGCTAATTCGGAAAGCTTGGCTACTATATCCCTTGTCAATTCTTCAGACAGTGTTCCCATTCCGCAGCTAGGGGTAAGGAGTGAATTCGAAATTATCAAATTTCTATCTATATTTTTTTTCTCCAGATTATCTATATGCGAACTCAATTTTTTAAAAAGGCTGTCGCCTGTTTCTTCCAATATGGCCTCAGAGGTAGGTACGATGCCCCATGCCAGATACCCCCCTCTTTTCAAAAATCCCTCTATGTCTTTAGAATAAAGCGCGATGGTGTCCGCATACAGATACGCGTCAAAATTTATAATATCCGCCTTTGTCCCTGTAATGACTGACCAGTCCGTATTGCCGCAGCAATGTATCCCCGCCTTTGCGCCTTTTGAATGTATCCCGTCTATGATAGAATCCAGCATCGATATCACGTCTTCCCTTTTTATGTTCACAAAACTTGAGCCGAAACTCGCAAGATAAGGCTCGTCTATAAATATTATGATATTCCCGGCCGTTTCTTTTAATTTATCAATCTGCCACAGGGCCTTTATCTCCAATAATTTAACAAACGCTTCTTTAATCCCGTCATTATAAATAATAGATCTGCCTTTTTCATCGGTTACGCCCAGGCCAAAACTCACAGGCCCTGTAACATGCCCTTTGATATAAGCCGGTTTATGTTTCTCTGCCGCCTTGATAAACGCGTAAAATCCTTCTGCGTACGCCTTTGTAATGCCGAATTGCCCGAGATTTCCTGAAATATGCGCCTCATATATGCCGGCTATCTCTTCGCTCAAATCCCTGGAACTATCTATATGAATGGTTCTTTTCTTTTCGTCCACAACCAGTCCTGGCAGGCCCTGGCTGAACTGGACATACATATTTTCTTTAAAATCTCTTTTTGGGAGCTGTGGCCAGAAAGGTATGTCAAAGCCCTTAAAAACCTCTTCCACGCTTTTGTCTGCGTCAATATGCGGCAGGCTGCCTATACCCAGTGTAATAAATTTGCCATCGATTTTCATAGTAATCTATTTTAACACCTTGTCTAGAAACGGTCAACCAGGTTTATGGGACTCCCATAGTCTTATATATTAAAATGCCCGAATTTAACCCCTGCGAAAAACTCGGCTAAGAAAAATATTATATTCGTGATTGCATTATTGAAGCAAGAAATGAGTTCGCCTATGAAAGGCATCCACCCTAAAGCTATAAAACACATGCCGCCTATCATTAAAATAAACATCAGCGGCACTATAAATATATTTGAAATAATTGCGATAGGCGCAGCCATTCTGAAATAATATAGAATAAACGGGAATGTGCCGGATGTAGCGGAAACTGAAACGCTAAAGGGCTCCAATAGATATCTTCTCAGATAAAAATTCCATTCTTTTTTTACGACGAGCATCAATTTGGGCGTAAGATATATCATTGACAGAACCGCTATAAATGAAAGCTGGAAACCTACATTAAAAATATCTTTTGGGTTAGCTACCAATATAAAAAGCGCTGCTGACCCAAGTGAATTATACCCATCCACCTGCCTGCCCAATAATATGCCTGTAAGGAAAACAATGCACATGACAGTTGCCCTTACAACAGACGCGTTGGAACCTGTGAGCATCATCAAAAATACCAGGAATAACATGGTGAGCGCATAAGAAATTTTTCTTTTGAGCCTTATAAGCTTAAAAAAATATAAAAACGCGGCCGCTATCAATGCCACGTGTAACCCGCTTATCGCAAGGATATGCATGGTGCCGGAATTTCTGAATGACTCCCGCAGTCTTTTTGGTAATTCTGAACGATCTCCTAAAAGTATCGCTCTTAAAAATGCCCCGCTTTCAAGGGGCATCTTTTCCAGAAACTTATTTTTTATTTTTTCGCGGACAAGATAGGCATAATACAGGACAGGATTTACTTTGTAATTATGCGCTAATAATATTACATTTTTTTCTGATGCATTTATAATAGCAAAAATATTCCGTCTTTCCAGATATTCGCGATAATTGAATCTCTTGTTGTCATTTCCGTTATTCTTGTCATTC
>PCTH01000013.1 GCA_002771475.1 Candidatus Omnitrophica bacterium CG22_combo_CG10-13_8_21_14_all_43_16
AAGTAAAAGAGTCGCTCATTCAAGATGTAAGCTCTGCTAAAAAATTAATAGATGACTTAAGGAAGACAGGAATTGACATCGATGATGTCTGTATGCAATTACTTAAAGAAGGAGTGGGAGCATTCGAAAAATCTTTCGAATCGCTGTTAAATTCCATAGAGAAGAAAAAGTGCATCTTATGCAAAAAATAGAAGTGGTGCCGTCTTTGCTTTCGGCTGATTTTGCTAATCTCACCAGAGAAATAAGAAAAGTTGAAAGGGCCGGTTGCAGGAAAATCCATTTGGATGTGATGGACGGCCATTTTGTGCCTAATATCTCAATCGGTCCTGCGGTAATAAAGGCAATAAGAAAGCACACACACCTTTATTTTCAGACACATCTGATGGTTGAACATCCCGAGCGGTATATAAATGATTTTAAAGAGGCAGGCTCAGATTGTATCATTATTCACGAAGAGGCATGCCGAGATTTCAGGAGAACTGTAGGAAAAATAAAGAAGTTAGGCTTGGAGGCAGGTATTGCGCTTAGGCCTAAGACTTCCGTTGATACTATCAAGGATATAATTCAGGAAATGGATATGGTTTTAATCATGACAGTTGAACCGGGTTTTGGAGGTCAGGCTTTCATCAAAGGTTCGGAAAATAAGATACGCAGGACGAAGTCATTTTTAGAGGAAAAGAAAGTAAAAATACCCATAGGAGTAGATGGGGGGATAAGCTTTCAGAGCGCGCCTTTAGTTGTCAAGGCGGGAGCTACGTATTTGATCGCAGGAAATGCTGTTTTTACAGGGGATGTCGTAAAAAATATCAAAAAGCTCTATCAGAACGCAAGCGGGGATTAAATATATGAAGTCAAAGGAGTATCTTGAGAACTTAACCGGTGAGGTAACCGGTACTTTTATCCTGGTATTTTTTGGTTGCGGCGCAGTGGCTGCTTCAGTGCTTTTTTCTGCCTATACCGGTCTTTTTCAGGTAGCCGGTATTTGGGGGATTGGCGTAACGCTGGGGATTTATGCGTCGCGCCATCTATCATGCGCTCATCTTAATCCTGCCGTAAGCATAGGAATGGTTGTGGCGGGCCGGATGCATGCGCGAAAGTTACCGGTTTATATTATTGCTCAATTAATCGGGGCATTCCTGGCTGCCGCAGCAATTTATTTATTATTCGCTAATTCTATATGCGCATACGAAGCGGCTCATGGCATCCTAAGAGGAGACCCGTCTTCGATATCCAGCGCTATGATGTTCGGTGAATATTTTCCGAATCCCGGGTCCTCTGGTATAAATGCTGTTTCCTTAGCCACGGCAATGTTTGCTGAAGGAATAGGGACATTTATGCTTGTGCTTATGATTTTTCTGCTCACGGAAAAGTGTAATCTTGGCCGTCCTGAAAACTCTCTTGCGCCGGTTTTTATAGGCGCTACAGTTACGGTTATCATATGTTTAATTGCTCCTTTGACGCAGGCAGGGCTTAATCCTGCAAGGGATTTTGGACCGAGACTATTTGCTTTTTTATCCGGATGGGGAAATGCCGCAATTCCGGGGCCTAAGGGAGGATTTTTTACCGTTTATATCTTATCTCCGATATTGGGCGGGCTGCTAGCCGCCATTTGTTTTACAAAAGTTATCGAGCCAATGATGAATAGGAGTAGCCATGACAACGATTCATGTTGTAAGGATTAAGGAATGAAGAAAGGAACCCTTATTTTAGGCGCGGATCACGCAGGATTTAAAGTTAAAGAATTCGTTAAAAAAGAGCTGTTAAGGCTGAATTATCCTGTTGAGGATGTTGGCACGCATAGTACTGCTAAGGTAGATTACCCTGATTATGCAGAAAAAGTTTCTGTTCAAGTAAAGAAAAATAAAAATAGTAGAGGAATTCTTGTTTGTGACACAGGAATAGGCGCATCTATCGCTGCTAATAAGATACCCGGCATACGCGCAGCCTTAGTCCATCATGGAAGAGATGCCCGCTTAAGCAGGGAACATAACGATGCAAATATCCTTGTCTTGGGCGGCAGGCCATTCATTAGGAAAAGGATAAAACGGATAGTTTCTGTGTGGCTTAAAACAGGCTTTAAAGGCGGAAGGCATAAGAGACGGGTGGATAAGATTATAAGCTTAGAAAGGCGGTATTGATGTGACAGAAACAGTGAAAGTTACTATTACTCAGTTTAAATGGGCAGGTAAACTGGGGCCGTTTAGAATAAAAACAACTTGCAATGAATGCGATTTGACTACTACCATTCTTAACGGCCTCATGGTAAATGAATTAAAAGATAAAAATGTAGATTTAGAAATCAAGCCCTGGTTGGATAATTTATTTTACTGCCTCTTAAGAGGCGCCTGGCATGCGCCCATTGTAATGGTCAACGGTAAAAAGTTTCACCAATTTAGCTATAGGCAGCCGCTTTTTAATAAGCAAAAACTCCTTGAATTAGTGGATAGCTTGGGTAAGGAGGGGTAAGGGTATGAGGTTTTATAAGTATGCCATGATAGCGGAATTCCTTGTCGCTTTAGGAATGTTCCTATTTGTATCTTTAGGTGAACCTGCCTTTGCCCAGCTTGATGAATTTGACATAACCAATAGCCTCATCGATGTTAATGATTTTATAGGGGGAGGGCCAGAGAAAGACGGGATTCCCTTCATCGATGAGCCCGTATTTGTTTCTGCAAAAAAAGCAGATTTTCTAAAAGATGACGACAACGTGATTGGCGTATCAATAGGAAAGGAGGCCCGCGCCTATCCGTTAAAAATTCTTAATTGGCATGAGGTTGTAAATGATGTAATCGCGGGAATGCCGATAGCGGTAACATGGTGCCCTTTAACCAAAAGCGCCGTTGTATTTGAACGCGAGATAGATAATGAGGTACTTACCTTTGGGGTGAGCGGGCTGCTCTATAACAGTAATCTTGTGTTCTATGACCGCAATTCAAACAGTTTGTGGCCGCAGCTTGCGCTGGGTGCGGTTACCGGTAAATTCTCTTCTCAAAATATCCCGGTAATTCCTTCACGCGTTGTCACTTGGAGACAATGGAAAAAAGAGCATCATCAGACACTTTTGCTTTCAGGAAAAACAGGATTTCCACGCGATTACAGCCGCGATCCATATGCTGAATACCACAGGAGCGAGCACGCGATGTTCCCTCTTAAACATGCTGATACGCGTCTTCCTCCAAAGACACTAGTGATTGGAATAGAAGTTGAAGGCATAGCAAAAGCATATTCCATAGATTTGATTAAGAATAAGAGCAAACCGGTTGAAGATACTATTGGCTTGTTAAAAATAAAAATCTTCGCAGGGTCTGATAATACGGCATACATTACGGACGAAGAAGACGATCTTCTTCCGGCGGTTACAATGTATTGGTTTGCATGGAGTTCTTTTAATAGGGGCACACTACTATACGGCGAATAATACCAGGAGAATATTATGGATGAAAAAACAAAACAAACACCGCTTCAGGACAGATTATTGGAAAAGTGTGAAATAACTTCACAGGAAATAAAACTGCCTCCGTTTACTATGGTTATATTCGGCGGCGCGGGTGATTTAAGTCAGCGGCTTCTTGTGCCTTCTCTTTACCATCTTTTTGCCGAAAAGAAAAGTATCAGTGATTTCTCAATCCTGGGGTTCGGTATGCCGGAATTCTCGAATGATGAATATCGCGTATTTATGAAGGCGGCTATTAAGAAATTCGCGCCAGAGCATTTTCAGGAAAGTGAATATACAGAATTTGGCAAGCGCTTTTTCTATCAAACCGCAGACCTTGCCGATGAAAACGCTTATAAAGTTCTTTGTAAAATGATAGAGGAGATCTCGCAGAAAAAAGAAACACCTAATGTACTCTTCTATCTTGCCGTGCCGCCACAACTTTTACCCGTAATTGTGGGCAATTTAAATAAGCATAATCTCTGCAAAGGTGTTTTTAACAGCAAGGTCATTGTTGAGAAACCGTTTGGCCATAATAAAGAGTCCGCGCATGAGCTTAACCAGCTTCTTTTAAAGGCATTTGATGAGAAGCAGATTTTTAGGATAGATCACTTTCTCGGTAAGGACACCGTGCAAAATATCATTTTTTTCCGCTTTGGCAACAGCATATTCGAACCTCTTTGGAACAGGAAATACATTGATCATGTCCAGATCAGCGTACCAGAAACTTTAGGCGTTGAGCACCGAGGCGTTTTCTATGAGCAGGCCGGTGTTGTGCGGGATATGGTGCAGAATCATATTATGCAGCTCATTGCTCTGGTAGCTATGGAGCCGCCGGTAGGTTTTGAGGCGAACCTCATAAGAGATGAAAAAGTAAAAGTATTCAGGACAATACGTCCTATGGATGATAAATATATCGATGAATTTATGGTTCGCGGACAGTACGGCCCCGGAAAAGTCGGGGATGAGAATGTTCCCGGATATAGAGATGAGCCAAACGTATCTCGGCGTTCGAATATTGCTACATTCTTCGCAGGGAAATTTTATATCGATAACTGGCGATGGGCAGGGGTGCCGTTTTACGTAAGGGTAGGCAAACGCATGCCGAAAGCTTTTACCGAAATCAGTATCCATTTTAAACAGCCTCCGCTTAAACTATTGGGAAGGACGTGTGATACTATTGAAGAGAATCAGTTGGTTTTGAATGTTCAGCCGGATGAAGAGATTTGTGTGAGATTAAATGTAAAATATCCGGGAGCCGGAAACAAGCCCTATGCAGTAAATATGGAGTTTAATTACGAAAAAAGTTTTAGCATAAAAAAACACCCGGCGTATGAACGCCTGATCGGAGACTGCATAAGAGGCGATTTGACCTTATTCGCGAGACAGGATGGCGTGGATGCGATGTGGTCTGTAGTTGACCCCATAATAAGCCGTTGGGAAAAGAATACAAAGAAAGATTTCCCTAATTATTCAGCCGGTAGTTGGGGGCCGAAA
>PCTH01000052.1:0-2751 GCA_002771475.1 Candidatus Omnitrophica bacterium CG22_combo_CG10-13_8_21_14_all_43_16
ATGGTAAGGCTATCTGACCTTGTCTTTTAATAGCTTGTATTCCACGCTGTCTACCAGGGCCTGCCAGCTGGCCTCTATGATATTTTCAGAAACTCCGACAGTGCCCCACGAGCTATCTTCATCCTGGGATTGAATAAGGACCCTTACCTTAGCGGCAGTGCCTGCCTTTTCATCCAATACCCTTACTTTGAAATCAGACAGGTGCATCTTGGAAAGCGTAGGATAAAACTTTGCCAGGGCTTTGCGCAGAGCATTATCCAAAGCGTTTACAGGTCCGTCGCCCAAAGCCGCGGTATGCTCTTCTTTTTTATTCACCTTAAGCTTGATAATAGCCTCTGAAATCAGCGCGTCGTCTTCTCTCTTTTCAATGCTCACCCTGAATCCCTCGAGAGTAAAAAATGGCTTATATCTTTTCAATGCCTTTTTCATCAAAAGCTCGAAAGACCCGTCAGCTGCTTCAAAATGATAGCCCTGGTTTTCCATGGACTGGATCAATCTTAAGATTTTCTTTGTCTTCGGATCATCCTTTGTAAGGTCAAGCTCCAGCTCCTTTGCCCTGAGTATAATGCTGGTCTTCCCCGACAATTCAGAAACAAGGATCCTTCTGTGGTTCCCGACTTTTTCAGGCGCTATGTGTTCATATGACAGGGGATTTTTCATGACCGCGTTAATATGCACCCCGCCTTTATGCGCAAAAGCGCTTCTCCCCGTAAAAGGCTGATTATCCTGAGGCCTCATATTCGAAATCTCGTTCACATGCATGGACACTTCTGTCAATTCCTTAAGCCTGGATTCAGATACGCATTTATATCCCAGTTTCAACTGAAGATTAGGGATAATGCCGCATAAATCCGCGTTGCCGCATCTTTCCCCGTAACCGTTTATAGTGCCCTGCACAAGACTCGCGCCCGCTTCAACAGCGACGATAGTGTTTGCCACGGCTAACCCGCCATCGTTATGAGTATGAATGCCGAGGCTGACATCGCAGAATTCGCTGGAAATAGCCCTTACAATAATGGCTAATTCATTTGTAAGCATGCCGCCGTTAGTATCGCACAAAACTATCGCGTCGCATCCCGCGTTTACAGCCGAACGCAGGGTTTCCAGCGCATAATCTTTATTCTGCAGATACCCGTCGAAAAAATGCTCTGCGTCATAAAATACGCGCATATTTTTGGACTTAAGAAATCCCACGCTGTCGCTGATCATTTTGAGATTTTCCTGCAAAGACACCCTGAGTACGTCTGTTACCTGCATGTCCCACGTCTTGCCGAAAATCGCGACAGAACTTACGCCCGACTTTATAAGGGCACGGAGGTTTTCGTCTTCCTGAGGGCCGATCTTCGGACGCCTCGTGCTGCCGAATGCGACAACCTCGGAATTTTTGAATTTAAGCTTCTTTGCCTGTTTGAAAAATTCCATATCCTTTGGATTAGAGCCCGGCCAGCCTCCTTCTATGTAGTGAATCCCAAAACCATCTAATTTTTTAGCGATCTTGAGCTTATCCATTACAGAGAAAGAGATGCCTTCCCCCTGCGACCCGTCCCTTAATGTAGTATCGTAAACCTTGATTTCTTTCATGTCTCTTTATCTCACATGTCATTGCGAGCGAATGAAGTGAGCGACCGAAGGAAGTACTGAGCGAAGCGAATGTACGAAGCAATCTTCTATAAATGAGATTGCTTCGGCCTTCGGCCTCGCAATGACGCTATTTCCCCAGTCCAAACACCTTATGCAGCGCGATTACCGCCTCATCCGCATATTTTTTATTTATCACGCATGATATCTTGATTTCAGAGGTTGATATCATGTCTATATTTATCTTTTTTGAAGCCAGCGCCCCGAACATCTTTGCCGCAACTCCGGAATGCGTCTTCATGCCCACGCCCACTATAGACACCTTCGCTATCTCATTATTATACACTACGCCTTTTGCCTTCACGGACTTCACTATTTTAGACATCATGTCTTTTGTCTTGCCAAGCTCAGCCACAGGCACTGTAAACGAAAGGTCTGTGTAGCCGCGCCTGCTTATGTTCTGAATTATCATATCAACATTTATATCGTGCTTTGCTATATCTGTAAATATTTTCGCCGCTATGCCCGGCCTGTCAGGCACATCGCAGATAGTCACCTTTGCCTCGCCTTTATTCGCGGTCACCCCGCTTACAAGAACATCTTCCATTGCCTTAACCTCCTTTGAGATAATCGTTCCTTCTTTATCAGTAAAACTTGACCGTATATGCAGCGGCACTGAATATTTTTTCGCTACCTCCATGGACCTTGCCTGCATCACCTGCGCGCCCAGAGAAGCCAGCTCAAGCATCTCCTCGTAGCTGATGCGGGAAAGTTTTTTCGCGTCTTTCACTATCCTCGGGTCAGCTGTATATACACCTTCGACATCGGTATATATCTCGCACGCATCAGCTTTCAGCGTTGTGGCGATAGCAACCGCTGTAAGATCCGATCCGCCCCTTCCCAGGGTAGTAATCTCCTGGTCAGCGTTCATGCCCTGAAAACCAGCCACTATAACAACCTTTCCTTTCTTGACCTGCTCAGCTATCCTGTCCGCGCTTATCTTTAAAATCTTTGCCTTAGTGTGAATGCGGTCCGTGATAATGCCTACCTGCGGCCCGGTAAAAGATATAGCGTCAACGCCTATCTTATGCAAGGCCATTGCCAGAAGCGCCGCACTTACCTGCTCGCCCGTGGATATAAGCATATCCAATTCCCTGTCGCTTGGCTTATCCG
>PCTH01000052.1:2854-3193 GCA_002771475.1 Candidatus Omnitrophica bacterium CG22_combo_CG10-13_8_21_14_all_43_16
CGCTACGTTTTTTATCCTGTCTGTATTCGCTACAGAACTGCCGCCGTATTTTTGAATAATCAAAGAATTTTGCATTTCAATCCCTTCTTCCTTATTACGCCTATCGCATCAAACACCATGAGAATCGCCAGGACTATAAGCGCCATGGTTATAAACACGATTAAATAATTTTTACTCCTGATACCGTCCAAAACCTGGAGTAAAAGGGCTGCCAGCGCGGTAATAAGCATAAATGCGGCCGGCAAAAACACGAATTTTAAGCTTTTGCCCCTGCATAAAAGCCAGCTTGCTATTACGATAAAAGTCAGAGCTGCCACTAGCTGATTACTTGCCCCAAAC
>PCTH01000052.1:3204-6137 GCA_002771475.1 Candidatus Omnitrophica bacterium CG22_combo_CG10-13_8_21_14_all_43_16
CTTATTCCAGCTTCCCGTTACCGCTAAAAAGCCGCTTATAAATACTACCACAAATGTAGCGAAGAATCTATTATTTATTTTAAAAAGTTCCTGCGAAATATACCTTCCTATCCTTGTCGCTGTATCCAGGGTTGTGAGTATGAATGAATTCAATATCAATATGGCTATTAACCCGCCCTTCCCCATGAGTATTGTTTTAGTGACCTCGTTATAGCCTTTGCCGAAAGCGCCTATCGGGCCGGGCCCTCCTTTTGCGAGCATTGCCTGCAATCCTCCGGGGGCAATGCCTGCGCTTACAACCAGGATAACCAAAACAGCAAGAAATGCCTCAATTATCATGGCCCCATAGCCTATCCGCTTAGCGTAAGCTTCGTTAGGCAGTTGTTTTGCTGTAGTCCCGCTCGCGACCAGCGCGTGAAACCCTGAATTTGCCCCGCAGGCGATGCTAATAAACAGCATCGGCCATAGCCATCCCGCGCTCCCTGCATCCCATCTGGAAAACATAGGCGCATTAATAACAGGATGCGTTATAAAAATCCCTATAGCTCCCGCAATAATCCCGAAATACAGCAAAAAACTTGACAGGTAATCTCTTGGCTGCAACAGTATCTGAACAGGGATTACAGAAGCAATATATGAATAAACCAATAAAACCGCGCACCATATCAAGAACGCATTTTTACCTATATCAATCGGAAAGAAGTTTCCTAAAATAATGCATAACACCAAAAGCCCGAGCCCGACAGCTGTAGCTATAAAACTTTTTACCTTTATCCAATAAAGCATATAACCGGTAATTACCGCCACAAATATAAGCCCAAAACAAGGTATAACCGTTCTTGTATCGCTTGCCAAAGTCTGGCTGCATACAGAAATAAAAACAGCTACTACGAGTATCAGGGTCAGCCATACAAAACTTAAAAAAATCAACCTGAAACGCCTTGAAATAACAGTTTCCGCAATGCTGGAAATGGAAACAGCTTTGTGTCTTATTGAAATCATAAGCGCTGCGAAATCATGCACCCCGCCCAATAATATCGAGCCGAATACAACCCATAATATCGCAGGCACCCATCCCCACAGCGCCACGGCAATTATCGGGCCCACTATCGGGCCTGCGCCTGCAATGCTCGAAAAATGATGCCCCAGGAGCATCAGCCAGTTTTTAGCAGGCACATAGTCTATCCCGTCATAATACTGCTTGCTGGGCGGGATATTCGCGGGATTTACCTCAAAAAACTTTTCCAGCATCCTGCCGTAAAAAACATACCCCAGCGCTAACAATAAAAACGACCCTAATATTACTATTAATGAATTCATAGTATCTTTCCTTATCCCAAACGACTAACGGGAGTCCGGTTCCCTGCGGGAGTCGGACTCCCATCTCTTTCCCAGCTGTTTATTTTATGAAAAATTCCATTAACTCGTAACCTTTATCTATGCGGAATTTGGTAAGACGGGCTTCTTTTTCGTTGAAATGTTTTATTGCGTCCTGCTCAATATCAGTGCCATACATAGCAAAACAAACATAGTCCCTGGAATGGGTCTTTAACGCCACTGGCGTAGCGTGGTCAGATAAAACCAGTATCCTGAATTCTTCTTCGGATGACTTGAAATGATTCAGCACGGTGCCCACTACGAATTTATCAAATTTTTCTATGCTGTAAATTTTTTCTCTCAGGTCTCCGTTATGTCCGGCCTCATCAGGCGCCTCCACATGGACAAACACAAAATCCTTATGCTTCAGAGAAGCTATCGCATACTCTGCCTTGCCTAAATAATTCGTATCATAATACCCTGTAGCCCCTGGCACGTCTATTACATCCAGGCCGATAATCCTTCCTATACCCTTTATCAGATCTACCGCTGAAATGATAGACCCCTCCACATGATAAAGCTTTGAAAATTTCGGCATAAAAGGCCTCACGCCCTGGCCCCACAACCATATCATATTTGCGGGGTTTTCTTTCAAATCAAGCCTGACTCTGTTTACCTCGTGGTCTGCCAAGATTTTTCTGGATTCATCCATTAATCTCTGCAGTTCCCCTGCCTGATCAGTCCTTGCAGGAAGAAACCTGGTTATTATCTTTCCGGCTATATCGTGAGGCGGCACGCATTTTGCATTCACAAATCCTTCCAGCTCTGCCTTGTCCCTGCATTTAAAAACCACGAGATGCCTATAGCTTACCCCGGGATAAAATTTTATATTCTCCGAACCTAATCTGGAATTCAACTCCTCTATTACAGACTTTGCCTCTTCATTCGATATATGGCCTGCGCTGTAATCCGCCATTTTTTCATCTGAAACAGTTACCAGATTGCACCTGAATGCCACCTCGTTTTCTTTAAGGTCTATGCCCATATTCGCGGCCTCCAGCGGGCCCCTGCCTGTATAATATTTCTTTGGGTTATACCCAAGTATAGAAAGGTTCGCCACATCGCTTGCAGGCAGCATCCTGGATGGAATCATACTGGTAAGCCCGACCTTGCCTTTTTCCGCTATAAAATCCATATTAGGGATCTTGGCTGCCTCAAGCACGGTTTTTCCGCCGAGCTCTTCAATAGGCCTGTCGCCCATTCCGTCTCCAACCAGGACTATATATTTCATGGTAGTCTCCTATATTTTACGCTTTACTATTTTACCTTTTTCATATGCCTTGAAAAACGCATCTACCACAAAAGGATCGAATTGAGTGCCTTTGTAATTCCTCAGCTCATTCAAGGCCGTTTCTTCGGGCAAGGCCTTTCTGTAAGGCCTGTCAGATATCATTGCGTGATACGCATCCACCACAGCGACTATCCTGGACTCAAGAGGTATGTCTTCGCCTTTCAAGCCGTCAGGATAACCGGTACCGTTATATTTCTCCTGGTGATGTTTTATAATTTTACCTATCTTCTTTAATTTTTCAATAGGCTCTATTATCCTTGCCCCT
>PCTH01000027.1 GCA_002771475.1 Candidatus Omnitrophica bacterium CG22_combo_CG10-13_8_21_14_all_43_16
TGTTCCGCCTGTTGCCAGTAAATCATCTATCAATAAAACCCTGGCTCCGGGTTTTATCGCATCCTGGTGTATCTCCAGGGTATCCTCTCCGTATTCCAGCGAATAAGTCGCCTGAAATGTTTTGGACGGGAGTTTTCCTTTTTTTCTGACAGGGACAAAACCGGCGCCCAACTTATAAGCAAGCGCCCCGCCGAAAATAAAACCCCTGGATTCAACAGCCAGCACCGCGTCTATTTTTTTCCCGGCGTATCTTTCCGCAAGCGCATCAATCACTTCTTTGAATTTTTCCTTATCTGCGATAAGGGTGGTAATGTCCCTGAAAAGGATGCCTTTTTTCGGGAAATCCGGGATGTCGCGGATGTATTTTTTTAAGTCATCCATGGCTAATTTACCTCTTTTGGCGCGGAGCTTCGCTCCGCTACTCCACTGAATTAATACTCCCCCATTTCTCCGGTTTGCTGCATTATAAATGCGCGCAATTTTTCAAGCGCCGCGCTTTCTATCTGCCTGACCCTTTCCCTGGTAATACCGAACATCTTCGCTGTTTCGCCCAAAGTGCGGGTAGTCCCGTCGCTTAAACCGAATCTCAGATCCAGGATCTTTTTTTCGCGCTCATTCATCTTGTCAAGCAGCTGGACAACTCTTTCGCGGCGAAGGCTGTCAGTGACATTGTCAATCGGAGAAAGGCTTGTGTTATCCTCAATAAGGTCTATAAACTGTCCCGTTCCTTCTTCCCCGATAGGCGCGTCAAGCGAAGAAACCTTGGTGGCTGTCTCGCTGATCTCCCGTATCTTTCTCGCAGAAAGCTTCATCAGCTTGGCAACCTCTTTTATCTTGGGCTTCCTGCCATATCTCTGGGTTAATTGCTCTGTAACCCTTTTCCACCTGTTGATTATCTCTGTCATGTAAACAGGGATCCTGATGGTTTTGCCCTGGTTCGCGATCGCCCTTGTAATATACTGCTTAATCCACCATGCCGCATAAGTAGAAAACCTGTAGCCTTTGTAAGGATTGTATTTTTTTACAGCCTTCATAAGGCCGAGATTTCCTTCTTCTATAAGATCCATCATAGGTACGCCCAGTTTTGAATATCTCTTGGCAATGTTTACCACGAGCCTCAGATTGGCCTGGATCATCCTTTTCTGGGCGTGAACATTGCCTGCCCTCACCTTTTTCGCAAGAGATACCTCTTCCGCTGCGGTCAAAAGAGGCGTTTCCTTTATAGCTTTTAAATAAAGCTTTATCGCGTCCATGGTTTTTTTGGGATTGCTTCGTCGCTCCGCTCCTCGCAATGACGTATTGAAATGTCATTGCGAGCGAAGTCGAGAACTTCTCCTATTTTTTTCTTTAGCTACCGCCTGAGCTGCGGCGAGCCTCGCAATCGGAACCCTGAAAGGCGAACAGCTTACATAGTTCATGCCAACCCTGTGGCAAAACTCAACTGACTTGGGTTCTCCGCCGTGCTCTCCGCAAATGCCCACTTTCAGGTCTTTGCGGGTTTTTCTTCCGCGCTCGATAGCTATCTTAATAAGTTCTCCCACCCCGTCCTGGTCAATAGTCTGGAACGGGTCGTTAGGCAGGATATTTTTTTCGAGATAATCTACCAGGAACCCGCCCATATCGTCCCTAGAGAAACCAAAGCTCATCTGAGTAAGATCGTTTGTGCCGAAAGAAAAGAATTCAGCGTCTTCGGCAATCTTACCGGCCATCAGAGCCGCCCTCGGAATCTCGATCATGGTGCCGAACATATAAGGTATCTTCTTTACTTTATATTTTGCGATCACTTCTTCATAGACCTGTTCCGCGATTTTTTTCTGGTTTACAAGCTCGGCCTTATCGCACACGACAGGGATCATTATCTCAGGGGAAACTTTCCTGCCTGCCTGTGTCAACTCACAAGCTGATTCAAGTATGGCGCGTATCTGCATTTGGGTTACTTCAGGATATGTGATCCCCAGCCTTACTCCTCGGTGCCCCATCATAGGATTTGACTCGCGCAGGTTAGAGGCCCTTTTCTCCAATTCCTCCAGGGAGATATTCAAACTCTCCGCCAGCTCTTTTAATTTCGATTCCTCATGCGGTATGAATTCGTGAAGAGGCGGATCCAGAAGCCTTATGGTTACAGGATATCCGTCCATTGCCTCAAGAGTGCCTTTTATATCGCTTTTTACGTGCACGAATAGCTCAGCCAAAGCTGCCTTTCTTTCTTCCACAGTCTTGGAAACTATCATCTTCCTTAATTTAAAAAGCGGCTCCTCTGAACCTTTGCCGTAGAACATATGCTCTGTCCTGAAAAGGCCTATGCCTTCCGCGCCGAATGAGCGGGCTTTTTTCGCGTCGCCCGGAGTTTCAGCATTGGTCCTGATTTTCAATTTTCTGACAGAGTCGCATATTTTAAGGAATTTATTAAATACCTCGTTTTCTTCTGTCGCGTCCATCATCGGAAGCTTTCCTTCGTACACGTAACCTTTTGTGCCGTTAAGCGTAATCCAGTCGCCTTCTTTGAAGCTTTTCCCTCCGGCGGAAAATTGTTTTGCCGCTGAATTGATTGTTATGCCGCCGCAGCCTACGATGCAGCACTTTCCCCAGCCGCGCGCAACAAGAGCCGCGTGCGAGGTCATGCCGCCTCTTACTGTAAGTATTGCCTCAGAAGCCCTCATGCCTTCAACATCTTCAGGATTTGTTTCTTCGCGGACAAGGATTGTAGGCTTGCCTTCCTTTTTCCATTTCACAGATTCTTCTGCTGTGAAAACTACCTGGCCGGCCGCGCCCCCAGGGCCTGCAGGCAAACCCTTGGCAACAGGCTTAGCCAGTTTTTCTGTCTTAGGGTCAATTATAGGATGCAGCAGCTCATCCAACTGATCCGGGGTGACCCTCATAACAGCGGTTTTAGCGTCGATGAGTTTTTCCTTTATCATGTCAACTGCCATCCTGACAGCAGCAGGGCCGTTTCTTTTGCCGGAACGGCACTGAAGCATGTAAAGCTTTCCTTTTTCAATGGTAAATTCGATATCCTGCATATCCTTGTAATGCTTCTCGAGCCTTTTTCTTATGTCGCAGATATCTTTATAGATCGCGGGCATGAATTTTTCGAGCGTTACAAGCTCTTTATTGTATTCGCTCGTTGAGTATGAATTAATCGGCGCCGGGGTCCTGATACCCGCCACGACATCCTCGCCCTGGGCATTCACAAGATATTCGCCGTAAAAACCATTTTCCCCGTTGCCGGGATTTCTTGTAAAAGCGACCCCTGTGGCAGAATCATTGCCCATATTCCCAAAAACCATTGTCTGCACGTTTACCGCAGTGCCCCATTCGTGAGGAATATTTTCAATCCTTCTGTAAGAAATAGCGCGTTTGCCGTTCCACGACGCGAATACAGCGCTTATCCCTCCCCAGAGCTGTTCGTAAGGATCGTCGGGGAATTCTTTCCCGAGCGCCTCTTTTATTTTTTTCTTAAACTCCGCGCAGAGCTTTTTCAAATCCTCTGCATTCAGATCGGTGTCGCTTTTGGCGCCCTTTTTATTTTTTACGCCGCTCATGATTTTTTCGAGCTGTTTGCGTATGCCCATTTCGCCTTCAGGTTCAATGCCGGCTGCCTTTTCCATCACAACGTCGGAATACATCATTATGAGGCGCCTGTAAGCGTCGTAAACAAATCTCTCGTTTTTAGTCTGATTTATAAGCCCTGGGATTGTTTTCTCGGTAAGGCCCACGTTTAAAACTGTTTCCATCATGCCGGGCATGGATTTGCGCGCGCCTGAACGCACGGAAACCAGAAGCGGGTTCCGGACATCGCCAAAACCTTTTTCCATCAGCTTCTCGACCTTTGCCAGATTTTTCTGAACCTCTTCCCTGAGGCCTTTAGGATACTTGCCTTTATTTTCGTAATAGTGCGCGCAAATTTCTGTTGTGATTGTAAATCCCGGAGGGACAGGCAGCCTCAGATCCTTATGCCCTGCCATCTCGGCTAAATTCGCGCCCTTGCCCCCTAAAAGATTTTTCATGCTTTCGTTTCCGTCCGCTTTCCCGCCGCCAAAGAAGTAAACCATTTTACCCATTTCGTTTCTTTCCGTCCTTTCTATTGTTTATCAAACCACGATCTGCGGCAACATTGCCAGATCCGCTACATCATTTGCGTAGAGTTTGTTTATGGCCTGCATCATCGCAAGCCTGTTCTGCCTCAAATCTTTATCTTCCGCGTTCACAAGAACGTTATCAAAAAATTTATGCAGCGTTTCAAAAAACGCCTCGCCGTAAACCCTGGTAGCTTCTTTATATTTTTCTTTTTTTATCAAATCCTTTATTGCGCCGCTGTTGGCTGAGTACGCCTTCCACACCTCTTTTTCCAGATCCTCCTTTAGCAGGCCTTCGTTCACCTGGCCTATTTTCTCACCCTTGGCGCCTTTTAAAATATTGGATGTCCTTTCGCAAACCTTGGCTGCCTTTAAAAAATATTTTTCAGCGCTTATTTCAGAGAGAGCGTCTATCCTTTTGAATACACTCACAATATCATCGCACCCTGACCGGAGAACTGCCTGCTTTAATTCTATCGGCCTTGTATCAGGCGCCAAGGATTCAAGCCTTTCCTTTATATAATTAATTACCTTTTTCTCTGATTCTTCAGGGGATATTTTAAGCTTGCCTTTATACAGCTCTATGGCTTTCCTGATAATACCGGTAATTTCCATCCTCAGGGATTTATAGTTTATAATCTGGATCAGGCCCTGGCTGTTTCTCCTGATGCCGAACGGGTCAAAGCTTCCTTTCGGCTCTATCCCGCTTCCAAGAAGGCCTACTATGTTATCCATCCTGTCGCATATCGCAAGCACTGCGCCTTCTATTGTCTCGGGAAGACTATTGTCCAGGCCTTTTGGAAAATACTGCTCTTTTATTGCTATGGCGACGGATTCTTTTTCTCCGCTCTTCAGGCTATATTCCATTCCCATCGCGCCCTGAAGACTCGGAAATTCGCCCACCATCTGCGTCACCAAGTCTGATTTTGAAAGATACGCAGCCCTTTTTATATCATTCTTCTTTACATGATCTATATTTAATTTTTCTGAAATAAAAAGCGATAGTTCTTCCAGCCTTTGAATTTTTTCGAACATATTACCTAAACCCTTCTGAAAAATCAAGTCTTTTAATTTAGGCGTCAGATCCGCCAGCGGCTTTTTCATGTCTTCGTTGTAGAAAAACAGGCTGTCCTTGAGCCTGGCTTCTAAAATATTCCCATAGACCTTTCTCATCCTGGCTATATCCCTGCCCTTGCCGTCCAATACGGCAATAAATTTATTGACCAGTTTTCCGCCCCTGGAGAGGGTAAATATCCTCTGGTGTTTGGACATGCTGGCCGCCAGGACATCTTTTGGGACTGCCAGGAATTTTTTGTCAAAATCTCCTATCATGAGCACAGGCAGGCGAACCAGGAAATTCGTCTCTTCAAGAAGATTTTTATCAATATGTTCGTCCAGGCCCAGCTTTTTTTGAGCCAGCCTGATCATGTTTTCGATTTCCGAAATTCTCCTGTCCTGGTCCAGGATGCAGGATTTTTGAAGCTTCTTAAGGTATGCAGACGCTGACAATCCTTTGACAGCCCCGGAGGGTATATTTCCCATGCTGATTTTTATATTTTCCTTATCAATTAAAGCCAGTATGGATTCTATGGGCCTTGCGAATCTCACGCCTGAGTCATCCCATTTCATTGTCTTCGGGAAACTGATTGATTTTATTATTTCAGGGATCATGACCCGCAGCATTTCTTTCGCAGGCCTTGCTTTTATTTTCTTGACGATAAATATATATTCGCCTTTCGGCGTTGATTTTATTTTTAAATCCTTTACATCCGCGCCCTGATTTTTTGCAAAACCAATGCCCTGAGGAGTAAGGTTATTATTCTCATCAAAAGCGATTCTCTTCGGCGGCCCGCTTATTTCCTGGCAAAGTTCCTCCTGTTTCAGCTGTATATCCTTTATATAGCAGACCAGGCTGGAAGCTGTCCCGTATGCATTTATATCCCCGTGCAATATGCGCTCTTTAGCCAGCCTTTCTATAAAAGCGCTCTTTAATTTATCCAACGCGGGCCTTACGTAACTCGCGGGCAATTCCTCAACATTTATCTCTAACAAAAAATCCTTCATTTTCATCCCATCCCGGATATATAAATATCGGCGCAGCGCTTGGCTATGGCGCGAACCCTTGCAATATAGCGGGGCCTCTCATTCTGGCTTATCGCTCCCCTCGCGTCCAGGACATTGAAAGCATGCGATGCCTTCAGGACAAAACTGTACGCGGGATACGCGAGATTCTTATCCGCCAATCTATTTGCCTCTTTTTCAAAACACTCAAACATCTTTGAATACATCTCTATGTCGGCTTCCTCGAAATTATATTTTGAATATTCTATCTCGTGCCGTTTATGGATATCGCCGTAGGTCACGCCGTTTTGCCACTCCAGGTCGAAAAGATTAAACTTTTCCTGGATAAACATGCATATGCGCTCAAGGCCGTAAGTAATCTCGCAAGGCACAACATCCAGTTCTATCCCCGCCACCTGCTGAAAATATGTAAACTGCGTGATCTCCAGGCTGTCCAGCCAGACTTCCCACCCAAGGCCGGAAGCGCCAAGGGTAGGGGATTCCCAATCGTCTTCTACAAATCTTACTTCATGCGCCTTTAAATTTATGCCCAGCGCCTTAAGGCTGTCCAGATAAATCTTTTTTATATCAGCCACTGTGGGTTTTATTATCACCTGATATTGGTAATAATGCTGGAGCCTCAGGGGATTGTCAGCGTATCTTCCGTCGCAAGGCCTCCTTGAAGGCTGGACATAAGCCGCGCGCCACGCTTCTTTACCCAGGGATTTAAAAAATGTGGCCGGATGAAAAGTGCCCGCGCCCACTTCCGTGTCAAGCGGCTCCACGATAAGGCAGCCCCTGTCAGACCAGAACTTGTTCAGCTTCTCCACCACTTCCTGAAAAGATAGTTTTTTCATATTAAGAACCTGCCTGTTTTTAACGGCCTGTCTAAATTCTCCTCTATAATCTTGCCCGTGACTAACTTGATCTCATTATTGATATCTTTTGTCAATTTCATATTAGACGCCCTGCTCCAGGGTTCTTTCTCGAGATGCATAACGCTCGACATCGCGCCTTTGGTTAATTTAAAATATCCTGCGCCCGGCCAGAAACCCGACGTAATCAATAACTTTATCTCAAAAAGCCTTGTGATTACTCCGGAGTCTTTGCCGCTATCAAGCGATTTAAATCCGTTATAAAGCGCGCTGAACACTTCTTCCGACTTCCCTCCGGGTTCGGTGAATACATCCGCCAGCTCAAGCATATAATAAGCTGACGAGGCCCTGGCCCATTCTTTGAGTATATTGAGGAATACCTCCTGCGTTTCGCACTGCGATATTATAGAAATCCCGCCGATTTTTTTCTCGTAAAAAACTATCTGATCCAGGCTGAAAAATATCGGATTCGCGTCGCCCCTGGGCCTGGAGCCCCTGGCGCCTTTTATAATCCCGTCCACCTTCCCGAAATCTTTTGTAAAAAAAGTAAGGATAAGGCTAGTTTCCCTGAAGTCCTTCTTTTTTAAAAGTATCGCTTCTGTTTTCTGTATTGCCATGATAGGCTTTTGGCGTAACCATACCGCCTGAAATAATCATTTTCATGCCGTCTTTCACAGACATATCCAAAACAACAACATCGCTCTCCGGCACAAGCACCAGCATGCCTGAAGTAGGGTTCGGCGTGGTAGGCACAAAAACATTTATAACTTTTTCTTTTGTCTTCTCCTGCGCCTCGCCCTTGGCTTCAGAAGTGACGAATCCTATGGCATAAACCCCGTTCTTCGGATACTGCAACAAGACGACCTTCTTAAAAATAGACCGGTGGCTGGATAAAAAAGCCTCTGACATCTCCTTCAGGCCTTTATAAATAGTGCTTATCATCGGGACCTTGTACAAAATATTTTCCCCAAAGCCGAATACTTTCCTGATAAATATAATCCTTGCGGCAAGCCCTGTCAGCGTCAGAAGCCCCAGCAAAATAAAAAATATCGCGGCTTTTGTAAGAAGATCTACAAACACTCTGTCAGGCAGCCATATCTGGAATATCTTCATTATAGGTTCCAGCAGCAGAAGATTGAGCTTATTTATAATAAAATACAAAACCCAGAATGTCAGCGCCACCGGCACCACTATCAATAGCCCTGTAAAAAAATTAACTTTTATTCTATGCCACATATCATATCCTTAAAAATTGGAAAATAAAAACCGTTACCGAAATACCCAGGATAGCGCCTATAAAAACTTCAATAATACTGTGGATCCCGGAACTTAACCTGCTCCTCGCCACCAGAATCGCTAAAATAAACACAAGAAAAATCACCAGGCTGTTAGGATAAAGAAGGGAAATAATAGCCCATATTGAGAAGGCTATTGCGGCGTGCCCGCTCGGCATACCTCCCCTTAAAGGCGTGCCCCTGTGCAGCAAGAGCTTGCTTAATATAACTATGGATAGAATAAAGATCAGGACTATAAATGTTATATTCCAGCTGGACGTCCTTATCTTCATAATATTATCTTCTATCCTGATCCCAGCCCTGGAAGCAAACAAGATATATCCGACCACGATGGAAGTTATCGCGCTCAGCAGAACAGCCCCTGCCCCTATATCCTTTACTATCCTTGCCAGAGGGTGATACTCCTGACTTACCAGATCTACTGTATATTCAATAGCTGTATTAAACATCTCGGCAAAAAGCACGAATGCTATTGTGAGGCATAGCATTATCAATTCCATATAGTTAAAATTTAATAATACGCCCAGGAGCGCCGCAAAAAGCCCCATTAAAAAATGGAGCCTCATGCTGCGCTGACTCTTAAAAACATACACAAATCCTTCTATGGCTGCGTTAAAACTTTCTACTAAGCTCTGCTGCCGCATATTTGCCTAAATTAAGGTCATTGCGAGCACGTTTGCTTCGCTCAGTGTAAACTCCGCGAAGCAATCTATAGAGATTGCTTCGTCGCTTCGCTCCTCGCAATGACAAGTTGTAGAAGCTCTTTTTCTTTATCTTTCATCTTTTTCCTGGCGCGGGGTTTTTCGTCATCATAACCCAATAAATGAAGTATCCCGTGCACAAAATAGAGATCCAATTCACCCTGAAGATCTTTCTTCCTCTTTTTTGCTTCCTTGGCAGCTGTTTCCACGGATATTACTACGTCTCCCAGGATAACCCCTGACAACCTCCGGGAATCACGCATGGGAAACGCCAGCACATCCGTAGCTGAATCTTTTCTTCTGTATTTCCAGTTCAGATTTCTTATATACATATCATTCACCAGCACGAGACTCAGCTCAGCCTTGCTCTCGCCCATAGCTTTTAAAACGAGATCCGCGCATTCCATGATCTTATCCTTATTGATTTTCGCTATGCTCTGTAAATTTTGGATGTCTACTTTCATCTGTGGTTATTTTTTCTTTCTGGTGTCTTCCGGATATTCCACACGGCTGTGGTATATGCCTGTCAGGATATGGGTAAAAACCTCTGCTATTTTTTCAAGGTCCCTTAGCGTCAGTTCGCATTCGTCCAGCTGGCCGTCTATGAACTTATTGTTTATAACCTTTTTTACAAGTCCCTGCATGCTGGAAGGCGTAGGGTCGTCGAGCGTACGAGAAGCAGCCTCCACTGAATCTGCCAGAAGCACGCACGCTGCTTCTTTGGTCTGAGGTTTAGGCCCGGGATATCTAAAGCCTTCTTCAAAAACATCTTCATCTCCGGTTTTTTCTAACGCCCTCTTGAAAAAATAAAAAACAAGGCCAGTGCCGTGATGCTGTCTGATTATATCCACTATTCTTTTATTCAAGCCGTATTTCCCGGCCAATTCCACCCCGTTTTTAACGTGGCTGGTAATTATCAAGCTGCTCATCGTGGGAGAAAGTTTGTCGTGCACAGATCCTTCGCCCGCCTGATTTTCGCTGAAATATTCCGCCTTTTCGATCTTCCCTATGTCATGAAAATAAGAGCTTACCCGCGCCAAAAGAGCGTTCGCGCCGATTGCCTCGCACGCTGCCTCAGCCAGATTTCCAACCACAAGACTGTGATGATATGTGCCGGGCGCTTTTATCACCATTTCCTTTAAAACAGGGTGGTTCAGATCAGCTATCTCCAGGAGGCTTATATCTGTAATGGTCTTTGACGCTGTCTCAAAAATAGGCAAAATCCCTGTAACTATTATTGCGGATATAACGCCGTTTGCCAGCCCTATAAATGCCTCAGTCATATATGTGTTAAAATCCAGGGAATTTAGCAGGCCTATTCCTATAAAATACGTCATATTGGCAAACCCGATCATAAAACCTGCTGTTATAATCTGAGAGCGCCTTCTGGCATCTCTCACCGCAAAAATACCTACCATCCCGCCCACAATAGATGCCGCAGCCATATCCAGCCTGCCTCCTGAAACCATGCCTATGGTTATACTTAAAAAACATGTCGTTATTATCGCGAGGCGGCTATTAAGAAGAAGCGCTATAAGCATTGAAGCGGCTGATACAGGGATCAGATTGCTCGGCCAAGGAGATATGACAATGAGTTTTGCCGCCAAAATCATAAGAATGCATATTGAAGCCAAAAGTATCAGTTCCTTGTTGCCCACTATCAGATCAGGTTCATAAAATTCGATATAAAGCACGAGAAGCAGCATGAATAATACTATTATTAAAATGATGCCGAAAAACGCCGCCACCTTAATAGGATACGGCTCGCGCTTCTCAATAGCCTCAAGCTTTGCCATGTTGGATTTTGATATGCGCTCGCCCTTAGTGAGTATCAATTCATTCTTTTTGATATCCACCATAGTATAGACCGGCTTGACCTTTGCAGCTGCAGCCTGGTTCCTGAAATTTGTTTCATCTTCCTGATATATTAAATTAGGACTCAATGCCAAACTTACAAAATCTACAAGAATGGTTTTTTCTTTCCTGTCTTTAAGGGATGTCAAAATCGAATCCGTCTTTTTCCTTATATCGGAAAAAGATACCAGCTCTTCTGTAAACTTTGCCTGCTCTGTATTTTTTGATTTATCTATCAACGTAACTGTCTTTACGAGGTTTTTATTGAGGCCGGACAGGTCTGAGGCAGCAATGACTCCCATATCTGTTATATATTCTATCATTTTTATCGTTTCTGCAAAAAATCCCTGGGGATCCTTAAGGTCGAGAATGCTATTTACTACCTGTAAAGGCATGCCGTAAGATGCGGCAGTTTCTTTTATTTTTGAAAACTTGCCTTCTGTATTCGTATCTTCTCTAAGCGCCTGCATTGAATTAAAAAACAGGTTTACCTTGTTTAAAACAGCTTCTTTTGCAGAACTGTCAATGAGATATGCGGGCGGCACCAGCGCCATTGCCTCTTTTTTTACCGCCTCTGTGGCCTTGTAATCTATGTCCCCTTTTATTTTAAAATCAAAAGGCGCGTATATTGATTTAAGCACTATGTCGCCTTCGCGGAATTCTGTCTTAAATAAACCGGAATCCCATTCTACGACCGCCACCAGGATCAGGCACGTAATGAGCGCTATCAAAATATGGGACACCCTGGTAGAGATCCTGCCGAATTTGTGTTTTTTATTTAGAATTTTCTTCATAAGCCTTTATTATTTCCTGCACAAGAGGGTGCCTGACCACGTCTTCGCCTGTAAAAGATACAAACGATATGCCTTTTATAGCCTTAAGTATTTTCTGGACATGGCTGAGCCCTGATTCCCTGCCATACGGAAGGTCGCTCTGCGTATTATCTCCGGTGATAACCGTCTTGGAATTAAATCCGAGCCGCGTAAGGAACATCTTCATCTGCTCTGTGGTGGAGTTTTGAGCCTCGTCAAGGATGACAAAAGAATCATTCAGCGTCCTTCCTCTCATATACGCGAGCGGCGCGACTTCTATGACCCCGCGTTCTATCGAATTCTGTATATCGTTTGTTTCCATCATGTCATAAAGCGCGTCGTACAGCGGCCTGAGATACGGCGTGACTTTTTGATAAAGGTCTCCGGGCAGATACCCGAGATTTTCGCCAGCCTCTATAGCAGGCCTTGTGAGAATAATCCTGGAGACTTCCTGTTTTTTAAGAGCGTTCACAGCCATCGCCATGGCAAGATAAGTCTTGCCTGTGCCTGCCGGGCCCATCCCGAACACTATGTCGTGCTGCCTTATGGCATCTATATATCTTTTCTGACCAGCTGTTTTAGGGGCTATGAATTGCCGCCTGGAAGAAACCTCTATCCTGTCGAGATATATCGATTCAATATCAATCTCAGGGTCTTTCTTGAAGCTCCTTATGGAATAAGAAAGCTCATCCCTTCCTATATTACCGCCTCTGCGGATCACGAAAAGCATTTCTTCCAAAAGCTTCGCGCTTTTATCCACAGATTCTTTTACGCCTTTTATTGCCAACGCCTCTCCCCGCGATACGATTTTTACGCCGAAATTAGACTCCACCATCCTGAGATTTTCATCACAGCTCCCGAAAAGCTGCCTGGCTTCGTCAATATTGGATATATTTAAAATCTTTTCCATTTCAACATTGCCATTTTTATAGTTGTTTAGGGTATGATAAGTTTTTGGCCAGGGCGTATTCTGTCCGGGCTCTTTAGAACATGCTTATTTGCTTCGTATATGCTAGTCCATTTTTGCGTAGTCCCGAAAATCTTCTGGGATATCTTCTGAAGGGTATCGCCTTTCTGGACAACATAATATTCTTTTTGAGCCGCGCTACCGGAAACTGAAGGCGAAGAAGGTTCGCTATAAAATATCTGCGGCGTCTTTGCGGAACCCATTCCACCTATTAGCCTTGTGTTAGCAGGAACCCTTTCTTCTCTGCCGCCGGAAACATAAACCTCTTTTTCCGGAGAAAGGCTTCCCTGCACATAGCCTCTATTTCCGTACAATTCTTTATCGTTGGTTTTTACCCTTTCCATGACTTGCGGTTTGTATGACGAAGGCACTTCTACCTCTACATTGTAGATTGTCCTGGTCTTTTTTACCTGAGCATCCTCTTCAACCGCAGGCGGGGTACCGAAAATAACTCCTCTGTTGCCGCTTATTTCCTGATCAACCCTGTCCATTTCAGTGGTATAAGTCCTCATAACGCATCCTGAAAAAATAAACATGACAAGCAAAATACAACATAGAATCAAGTTCTTCATATCCCCTCCTTATACATTCGCCCCGACGATTTGTCGGGGCTCAGTATTCCGCCCAAGAAACCTTGGGCTTCATTTTCTAGTTTCTCTAGTTTCTAATTTTATTCCCAGTTCTTTTAATTGCCTCTCGCTTACAGGCGAAGGCGCGTCTGTCAAAGGGCAAACAGCCTTTTGGGTCTTTGGAAAAGCTATCACATCCCTTATTGTATCCGAACCGGCCATCAGCGCTATAAGCCTATCCAGGCCGAGCGCAATGCCTCCGTGCGGAGGCGCGCCGTATTCAAATGCCTCCAATAGAAACCCGAAACGCTCTTTCGCTTCTTCCATGCTCAGGCCTATGCGGTTAAATATCTTTTCCTGCAAATCTCTTTTGTGTATCCTGATGCTTCCTGAAGCTATCTCAACCCCGTTTATCACAAGGTCGTAAGCCCTGGACCTGACTTTCGCAGGATCCTTTTCTATTAAATCAACGTCTTCCAATAAAGGGTGCGTAAACGGGTGATGCTCCATGTCCCATTTTTTCTCTTCTTCATTATACCTGAATAAAGGAAAACTCGTGACCCATAAAAATTGAAAACCGGTCTTTTCCTCTCTTATATCAGGTTTATCCGAATTATACTTTTCCATTGCCTCTTTGTATGACATCCTCGGAAAAGGAATCTCCAGCTCAAGCGCCAAAGAGTCCTTGAATACGTATTTAAGGAGCTTCTCTATTGTTTCAAATATCTCCTCTTCATCCGTAAAAGAAAACTCCATGTCAAGCTGGGTAAATTCAGGCTGCCTGTCAGAGCGCAGGTCTTCATCCCTGAAACACTTTGCTATCTGGAAATATCTTTCTAACCCCGATACCATCAATAGCTGTTTGAATAACTGCGGGGATTGCGGGAGCGCAAAAAATTTCCCGTTATTAAGCCTGGAAGGGACCAGAAAATCCCTGGCGCCTTCAGGCGTGGATTTTGTGAGTATCGGCGTTTCCACCTCTATGAAATCTTTTTTATCCAGAAAATCTCTCATTGATTTTATTATCTTGTGCCGCAAAACAAGCTTCTTCTGGACATCCGGCCTTCTCAGATCAATATATCTATATTTAAGCCTTACCTCTTCCGAGATCTCGCCGACGCTATCCAATTCAAAAGGCGGGGTGAGAGAAGGGTTGATTGTCTCAAGCTCGTTTACGCCCAGCTCGACTTCGCCGGTCGATATATTAGGATTTTCCGTGCCTTTGGGCCTGGGCTGCACTACGCCTTTGACTGCTATTACGTATTCGCTGCGCAGCTCTTCTGCAGCCTTCATCTTAAAAAACACTATCTGGGTAATGCCGTATCTGTCGCGTATGTCTATAAAAATCAATTTTCCGTGATCCCGCCTGTTATGCACCCACCCTACCAGCGTCGCCTTCTTGCCGATATCCTTTGCTGTCAATTCCCCGCATGTATGCGTCCGTTTCATATTATTTTCCTTTTATCGCAGTTCAGCAATTAAATCTGTTATCTCTACTTCTTTTTGTTCATGTTTTGCCATATCTTTGACAGCAACCTTACCCTGCTTAAGCTCCTCTTCCCCTAATATCACTACAAACTTCGCGCCCAGTTTTTCTGCCTTTCTCATCTGGGCCTTTAAACTTTTTGCATCATAATCTATTTCACTTGCGATTCCAGCCTTGCGCAGGGACTCTGTCAATTTAAACGCTTCGCCATAAAGCTGTTCCCCTGTAACTGCAACAAAAACATCCAATCCTGACAACTGCGGCCTGATACCTGAGGTCCCTTGCAGCGCCAATACCAACCTCTCCATCCCAAACGCAAATCCGATTGCCGGCGTATCTTTCCCGCCCAGTTCTTTCACCAGATTATTGTATCTCCCGCCCGCGCATATTGCGTCTTTCGCCCCAAGCGATTCCTGCGTTATTTCAAAAACAGTCCTGGTGTAATAATCAAGTCCTCTGACTATTTTGCGGTCTATTGTGTATTGAATCCCTATTGCATCCAGGCCGGCTTTGACTTTTTCGAAATGACTTGTACATTCATCGCAAAGCGTTTTCTCTACGCTGACATTTTCAACAATCCCCCTGCAAGAAACCTCTTTGCAGTCAAAAATCCTAAGCACATTTTTATCAAACCTTGCCTTGCAGGTCTCGCATAATTTCTCAACATAAGGCCTAAGGCTTTCCTTGTGTTTTTCTATGACCCTGATTTTATCTTTCTGGCAGCCCAGGCTGTTCAGTTTTACATGAAACTTTTCAATCCCCAGGCGTTCGAGAAACCTTACGCTAACCGCGATGACCTCCGCGTCAATAAAAGGATTGTCCGATCCTATCGCCTCAAGGCCTATCTGATAAAATTGCCTCTGCCTGCCCTGCTGGGGCCGTTCGGCCCTGAACATAGGGCCTATGTAAAATAATTTAGCGCCCCTGCTTGACTGAGCCAGAGAATTTTCTATATATGAGCGGACAATAGAAGCCGTGGCCTCAGGCCTCAAAGCGATATTTCTGCCTCCTCTATCGCAAAAAACATACATCTCTTTCTGGACGATATCGGTTGCGTCGCCTATGCTTCTTGTAAATAAAGACGCCTCTTCTATAATAGGCGTCTTTATCTCATTATAACCATATATATAAAATATATCCCTGCCGATAGATTCTATGTGCTGCCACAGCCTTATTTCATCAGGCAGGATATCTTTTGTGCCGCGTAAAGCTTTTATCATTTTTCACCTTAATCCCGTTCGGCGAACTGGATATGGTTCTATTTTACCTTGGCCTTCATGACTAGGCCGGGTTTAAATACCGCTACTCTTTTAGGCAGGACAGGAACCTGGTCGCCTGTCCTGGGGTTGCGGCCCATGCGGCCTTTCCTTGATTTTGTCTTAAAAACCCCGAAATTCCTGAGTTCTATTTTTTCGCCTTTCGCCAAAGCGTCAACTATAATATCAAACGTCATCTGCACCACTTTTTTAACGTCTATCTGCTTGATATTGGCATCAGTTGATATCTTCATTACAATGTCTTTTTTAGTCATGCTCTTAGCCATAAAAGCCTCCTTAGTTTTTTTTATATCTATCGTAAATACAATGGGTAGTGTAACAGGTTATAGCCGTATTGTCAAACAAAAAATGCCAACCGGCGGCTATTTTTTGTTTGATGCCGCAAAGACTTTTGCGGCGCAAACAAATTCAAATAACTTTGTGCCAGGCACATGTTTAAATAGCTATATATTGTGTGCCTGGCACAAGAATTATAGTTTTTTAGTTGTTTGAAGAGGATGGCTGGATTTTTCAAATTTGATATGTTCCCGGCCGATCAAGGTCTCGAGTTCAACGGCAAGTTCGTTGGTCGGGCTCACGTAAAGTTTTCTATCCACAAGCATACGGTAGGAGCCGTTTGTCTTTGTTGAAAAATTAAGGTAAACAGGCGTATCTCCCTGATACTTGCTGAACACGCCCCTCAATCTTCCAAAAAGCTCTTCATCTATGCCCTGGGATAAAAAATCTATTGAAATAGACTGGGTAAATTTTTTTCTTGCGTCGGTGATCGGGATTATTTCTTCGACTATTATCTTGGGCCTTTCTTCTTTAAGGCTCAGCCTGCCGTTTATAAATATTGCGAAGTTAGGCACTATATATTTAGAAACATTTTTATACGAATTCGGGAATACCAGCGCCTCTACGCTGCCTTCCAGGTCTTCCACCATCATTATGGCCATCTTCTCGCCTGTGCGCTTGGTAACTGTATTTTTTATCTTATTTATAATTCCCCCGAACCATATTTTCCGGCCGTCCTCAAGATCCTTTAACCCGGCGCTAGAGGTAGTGGAGTATTCTTTCAAAATCTTTTCGTATTTGGCTAACGGATGGCCCGTTATATAAAACCCTATCATTTCTTTTTCAAAATTCAGCAGCTGGCTCTCCGGCCATTCTTTCATATCAGGCACCTGGCGGGGGGAATTGGTTTCCGTAAAAAGCGTCATTTGGCCGGCTGCTGATTCTTTGTTAGCGGAACTTGCCGCATCCATTGCCTCGGTTAGCATAGCCATCAATTGCGATCTCCTCAAGCCCACACTGTCAAATGCCCCGCATTTAATCAGGCTTTCCAGCACCTTTTTATTGACGAGCCTGGAGTCTGTCTTTTCGCAGAATTCATACAGGCTTGAAAAACGGCCGTATTTTTTTCTGGCCTCTATGATTGACTCTATCGCTCCCCTTCCAACATTTTTAACTGCGCCGAGCCCGAATCTTATTTCATTTTTATTTATCATCGTAAAGTTTGCATAGCTCTCCTTGATATCCGGCGGCAATATCTTTATACCCATGCGCTCCGCCTCATCTATATATTCAACTATTTTATCAGTGTTATCTTTTTCGCTTGTCAGAAGAGCTGTCATGAACTCAACAGGATAATTGGCTTTTAGATAAGCTGTCCTGTAGGATATCATCGCGTACGCGGCTGAATGGCTTTTATTAAAGCCATATCCGGCAAAATGCTCTATCAGGCTGAATATCTTTTCCGCAATGCGCTTGTCAACTTTATTTTTTACAGCTCCGTCAATGAACGCCTTTTTCTGCTGTTCCATTATCTCCGGGGTCTTCTTGCCTATCGCCCTTCTTAAAAGATCCGCTTGGGCAAGCGAAAAACCAGCAAGGCTGGAAACTATGGTCATTACCTGTTCCTGGTAAACAATAATCCCGTATGTCTCTTTCAGGCTTGCCTCAAGAAGCGGGTGGTCATACCTTACGTCTACTTTGCCGTGCTTGCGTTTCATATAATCGTCCAGCATCCCGCTTCCTATCGGGCCAGGCCTGTACAGCGCCAATAGCGCGATTATATCCTCAAATTTTTCAGCCTTCAATTTTCTCAACAAATCTCTCATGCCTGAACTTTCTAACTGAAATATCCCCGCGGATTCTGCGTTGTTCAAAAGCTTGTATGTCCTGGGATCATTCATAGGGATATTTTCCACTTTAAGGTTTATCTGGTTCACCCTGTTAATTATCTTTAGCGCCTCCTGAATGACAGTCAGCGTCCTTAATCCCAGAAAATCTATTTTTAAAAGTCCTATTTTCTCAAGCGACCCCATCGCGTATCCTGTGGAAATCTGATCGTCGCTCGTCTTGAAAAGCGGGACGTGATTGGTCAGCAAATCTTCGCTTATAACAACGCCTGCGGCATGCGTAGAGGCGTGGCGCGTAAGGCCTTCTAATTTTTTCGCCACATCAATAAGTTCCTTTACCCTCGGATCTTCTTTGTAAAGCCTGGCTATTTCAGGCTCTCCCTGAAGCGCAAGCTCCAGCGTCATATCCGGGTCCGTAGGCACAAGTTTTGCGATTTTATCCACGTCGGCATACGGCAGGTTCATTGCTCTTCCCACATCTCTTAAAACCGCCCTGGCAGCCATGGTTCCGAATGTTATGATCTGGGCTACGTTATCCTTGCCATATTTTTGAATTACATAATCTATTACCTCGCCTCTTTTTTCATAACAGAAATCTATATCTATATCCGGCATGCTGACGCGTTCGGAATTCAAAAATCTTTCAAAGAGCAGGTTATATTGCAAAGGGTCTATGTCCGTTATGCCCAGAAGATAGCTTGCGATGCTTCCGGCCGCAGAACCTCTGCCGGGGCCCACTGCTATGCCTTTTGATTTTGCATAATTTACAAAATCCCATACTATAAGAAAATAGCTGGTGTATCCCGCTTTATTTATAACCTTGAGTTCGCTTTCCAGCCTGTTTTTTATCTGAGGAGTAACTTCTTTATACCTAAGAGGGAGATTTTGTTCGCACAAATCTTTGATATACTTTTCGCGCGTCGTGCCCTGCGGAATAATGTAATGAGGGAGAAAGGTTTTCTTGAAATCCAGCTCCAGGTTGCATCTCTCCGCTATTTTTATCGTGTTAGAAATAGCCTCCGGCACTTCCTTAAAAAGAATTTTCATCTCTTCCGGGGATTTAAAATAAAACTGGTCTGTCTGAAGCCTCATCCTGTTCGGATCACTAAGCGTTGTCTGAGTTTGTATGCAAAGCAGCGCCTCGTGGGCCTTTGCGCTGTCCTTGGTGAGATAATGCACGTCGTTTGTGGCTACAAGGCCTATGCCCAATTCTTTGCCCAGCCTTATGAGCTCACCGGCTACTTGTTTTTGTTCCGGGATGGAATTATCCTGCAGCTCAAAATAAAAATTTTCCTTGCCCATTATATCGCGATATTCGGCTGCAAGCTGCCTGACCCTTTCTTCTTTGTTGTTCATCACAGCCCGAGGGATCTCACCTTTCAGGCAGCTAGAAAGGGCTATCAATCCTTCCGAATATTTCGCGAGAACCTCTTTATCTATCCTGGGCTTATAATAAAAACCCTCCAGATAACCGATGGAAACAAGCTTCATTAAATTTTTATATCCGATTTCATCTCTTACCAGCAATATAAGATGGTTTGCGGTTTCTTCGCCCGAAGAATATGTTTTTTCCAACCTGCCTTTCGGCGCAATATAAACCTCTGAACCGATTATGGGCTTTATTCCATGCGACATGCAGGACTGGTAAAACTCAATCGCGCCGAACATATTGCCGTGGTCTGTTATTGCGCACCCCGGCATTTTCATCCGCCTGGCCAGGTCTGTAAGATGGGGTATCAGGCAAGCTCCGTCAAGAAGGCTGTACTGCGTGTGGACGTGAAGATGAACGAAATCAGAATGGAGCATATATAAAAAATTAGAAAGCTATTTATTTACCCATCCCAACCTTTTGAACGCGCTGCATTATTTTTCCTTCGGTCTTGATGGATGGGGCGATAATAATATCTGTCAGCTGCATCTCCCTGATATTTCTTGCGCCGAGATTTCCCATTGATGTCATAAGCGCTCCTACTAAATTCTGTGAGCCGTCGTCTAGTTTAGCCGGGCCCAAAAGTATTTCTTCCAGGCTGCCTGTTGTGCCGACATGAATCCTTGTTCCGCGCGGCAGATTGGCATGAGGCGTAGCCATCCCCCAGTGATAACCTTTACCCGGGGCTTCTTTCGCCCTTGCAAAAGCAGATCCTACCATTACAGCGTCAGCTCCGCATGCAAATGCCTTGCATATATCCCCGCCTGAATCCATTCCGCCGTCTGTTATGATGGGTATATATTTTGTTGTTTTCTTGTAATAAAAATCTCTGGCTGCCGCAATATCCGAAGTAGCCGTCACCTGAGGAACGCCTATCCCCAGGACTCCCCTGGTTGTGCACGCCGCTCCAGGCCCTATGCCCACAAGAAGGGCGCTCGGCCCTGTCTCCATAAGCTCCAGCGCTACAGAATACGTCACGCAATTTCCCAGAATCACCGGTATCTTCATCGATTTTATAAATTTCGCAAGGTCCACTACTTTATACTCGCTGGAAATATGCTTCACGCTGATTACAGTCGACTGGATCACTAAGATATCCGCGCCTGCTTCTTGGGCTATCTTTCCGAATTTCTCCGCATCCTGAGGTATAGAGCTCACAACAGCAACGCCTTTTTTACTTTTTATCTCTTTTATCCTTTTGGCAATAAGTTTTTCCTGCACGGGTTTTAAATAAAGCGACTGGACCAGCTTCGTTGCCTCTTCAGGATTCGCGCGAGCTATCTTTTCAAGCACATCCCCAGGGTCTTCATAGCGGGTCTGGACGCCATTGAGATTCAAAACCGCTATACCGCCCAGCTTGGACATGGCTACTGCAAAATTAACATCAACCACCCCGTCCATCGCAGCAGCAAGCATGGGAACCTTATACTTCTTCCCCGCAAGCTCCCAGCCGGTATCCACCTCCTGCGGATTTATCGTAACGCCTCCCGGAACCAGCGCTATCTCGTCAAAACCATAACATCTCCTGGCTTTTCTGCCTCTTCCAACCCATTCACCCATTTAATTCCTCCTTATTTTTATGTTGATTTATGCATGATACAGTAAATTTAAAATAAAGTCAAGCTCCCAACAACTCCCATATGTATTATTTGAATAGATAGGCAACAGTATTGTAACAGCCAGCCCTGGCAGGTTTTGAGAAAAGCCTCGCCGATTCGAGCGGGCAGG
>PCTH01000038.1 GCA_002771475.1 Candidatus Omnitrophica bacterium CG22_combo_CG10-13_8_21_14_all_43_16
TAACTCCTGCCTATTCATCCTTTTCGTTCCTCCGTTACAACACCGCTGCATCTCTCGCAAAGTGTTGGATTCGCCTGATCCTTTCCTACTAACGGGCTCCAGTTCCAGCAGCGGCTGCATTTTTTGCCGTCCGCCTTCAGGACCCGGATATTTAATTTATCGCCTTTTACAAGCTCTACCTGCGAAACTATAAATATATAACGTAAATCCGGCAGGTACTTGTTTAAAAATTCGTATTTTTCTTTCGCAGCGGCAATAACCACCTTTGCCTCAAGCGGGCTGCCTATTAATTTAGCGATCCTTTTTTCCTCAAGGGCCTTTAAAACTTCCTCTCTCAGATTTATCAGTTTCTGCCATCCGGCCTCAAGATCAGCGTCGATCAAACAATTTTCTGCCTTCGGCCAATCCGCCAGATGCACCGAGCCGGTTTTATTGAAATAACCCCATATCTCTTCCGCCGTAAACGGGGTTATGGGCGCCATAAGCCTTGTAAGGACGCTCAATATTTTATAAAGAACTATCTGGCCGCTCCTCCTGGCCTTTGATCCAGCTCCAAAAGTATACAACCTATCCTTTAAAATATCAAGATAAAAATTTGACATATCAAGGATGCAGAATTTATAGATAGCGCTTGTGGCTTCATGAAACATGAACCGCTCAAAAGAGCCTGTAACCTCCCTAACTACAGAGTTCAGCCTGGAAAGCGCCCACCTGTCGATCTCAAGCAGGCCTTCCGGAGCCAGGGAATCTTTTTCCGGGTCAAAATCATATAGATTGCCCAGGAGATATTTTGCGGTATTCCTGAATTTGCGGTACGCTTCGACTGTCCTATCTAAAATCTCATCCGAGATCCTCACGTCGTCAAAATAAGAGGACGAACTTGCCCACAGCCTCAGGACATCCGCTCCTTTTTTGGAAATCACTTCCTGCGGGCTGACCACGTTACCGGCTGACTTTGACATTTTTTTGCCAACCCCGTCCACCACAAAGCCGTGGGTAAGCACATTTTTAAACGGCGACGCTTTCTCAACTCCCATGCCTATTAAAATCGATGTCTGAAACCACCCCCTGTGCTGGTCACTGCCTTCCAGATATAAATCTGCCGGAAAACCCAGGTTGTTATTTATTCTAAGGACAGCCTGGTGGCTTACGCCTGATTCAAACCAGACATCCAGGATATCTGTTTCTTTTTTAAATTCGCCGTGGCCGCACTTTTTGCATTTGAAACCCTGCGGCACAAAACTTTCAGCGCCTTTCGCAAACCATGAATCAGAGCCTTCCGCGCCGAATGTTTCTTCTATTTTTTTCATCACGCTGTCGTCTATTACTTCTGAATTGCAGGAGGCGCAATATAAAATAGGCACAGGCACTCCCCAGTAACGCTGCCTCGAGAGGCACCAGTCAGGCCTGAGCTCTATCATGCTGGAAATGCGTTTTTCGCCTATATCAGGCACCCATTTTATGCCTTTTATCTCATTCAGGGTTCTCTGCCTGAGACTGTTCTTGTCCACGCCCAGGAACCATTGCTTTGTGGCGCGAAATATCAGCGGAGAATGGCATCTCCAGCAATACGGATACGAGTGTTCTGTTTTTGCGGATATTAAAAGCGCTTTTTTATCCGACAGTATTTTAAGGACAATATCATTGGCTTCTGATATAGGCCTGCCGATAATTTCTTCCGGCACCTCAAAAGAATCTATCTTTCTAAACCTGCCTTTTTCATCTACCGGCATCACTACCGGTAAATTATATTTAAGCCCCACTTCATAATCTTCCTGGCCATGGCCCGGGGCTATATGAACGCATCCTGTGCCATCTTCATTTGACACATAATCCGCCAATACCACCTTTGATGCCCGGTTTAAAAACGGGTGCCTGGCAATAATGCCTTCTAATTCTCTGCCTTTTACAGTCTTTATGACGCTGCCTGCTTCGCCCAGCTTTTTCAAGACACCTTCAAGCAGGTCTTCAGCCAATACCAGGGTGCCATGGCTATCAGTCTTTACAAATACATATTTAAGATCAGGGTGAACGGCTATCGCGACATTTGACACAAGCGTCCACGGAGTAGTCGTCCACACCAAAAAAGCAAAAGATTCTGAATTAAATTTTACATATATAGACGGAGAAACATGATCTTCGTATTCTACCTCAGCCTCCGCCAGGGCTGTTTCGCACTTTGCGCACCAGTTTATCGGCTTGAGGCCCCTGTAAATATAGCCGTCTTTCGCCAGTTTATTAAAACTCGCGACTACGGCCTTTTCGTATTCCGGTTTCAGGGTCAGGTATGGATTATCCCAATCGCCGAAAATCCCCAGCCTTTCGAATTCAACCTTCTGGATGCCGACGTATTTAACCGCAAACTCATGCGCCAGTTTCCTGAATTTCACCTGGTCCACGTCGTGCTTTGTCTTTTTCATCTCCTTGAAAAGCTGGTGTTCTATCGGCATGCCGTGGCAATCCCATCCAGGCACATAAGGCGCGTCGTACCCTTGCATGGTTTTGAATTTAATGACGATGTCCTTCAGGGTTTTATTCAGCGCGTGGCCTATGTGGATATTGCCGTTAGCGTAAGGCGGGCCGTCGTGGAGTATATACTTCGGCTTACCCTTTTGTTTTGCGCGTATCGCTTGATAAAGATCCGAATCTTCCCATTTTTTAAGGATGCCGGGCTCTTTGTCAGGCAGATTGCCTTTCATCGGAAAATCAGTTTTCGGAAGATTCAAAGTATTTTTGTATTCCATAGCTTGATCTATCTGGTCAACCTGTCAGGTTACCCAATTGGGTAACCTGACAGGTTGACCAAGGTTTTAAAGATATTTACCTATGATTATATCCAGTTTTTCTTTTGTGCGCTCGGGTATAAGTTTTTTGTCAGTGATTATAGCGTATTTAAGCGCGTCGTGGCAAGCGCATTTCCTGTCGCTTTTAAGCTGCGGCACTATTTCCTTTATTAACTTTTTAGCCGTGTCCACGTTTTTCAGAAGATTTCCTATGACCATCTCTATATTGACTTCCTCTTCCAGCCACGAGTCATAGTCAGTTACAAGCGCGATTGCCGCAAAGCACATTTCCGCTTCCCTTGCAAGCCTCGCCTCAGGCATATTGGTCATACCGATAATGTCCATTCCCCAGCTTTTGTGCAAAAGCGATTCTGCCCTGGTGGAAAATGCCGGACCTTCCATATTCAGATACGTGCCTTTATCGTGCATGGTAATGCCGAGCTTTTTGCCTGTATCGTAAATTATTTTTCTTAAATCCGCGCATACGGGTTCTGAAAAACTTACGTGGGCGACTATGCCCTGGCCGAAAAATGTGGTCTTGCGAGCCTGGTTGGTCCTATCCACAAACTGGTCAGGAAGCACTATATCCAGCGGCTTTAATTCCTTTTTAAAACTCCCGACAGCCGAGATCGATATCAATTGCTCGACTCCCAGTTTTTTCATCGCGTATATATTTGCCCTGTAATTAAGCTCGGTAGGGAGAATCGTATGCCCTCTTTTGTGCCGCGCAAGAAATGCCACCTCTACCCCTCCGAGATTACCGACAATAAACTTATCCGACGGTTCTCCGAACGGCGTCTCCACGTCTACTTCCTTGATATCTTTTAACGCGTTTATCTGATATAACCCGCTACCGCCAATAATACCTACTTTCGGCATATCATCTCCTCTTTTCTAATTGTTTGGAGCGATGGGCTGCGGACCTGACAGCCTTTTTTATCACCAGTCCTAATTTTTTCTCTTTAAATACCTTCAGGGCAGCCTCAGTGGTGCCGCCTTTGGAGGCAACCTTTTTCACGAATTCTTCCATGGATATATTTTTATTGCGGCTCGCCACCTCTGCGGCGCCTACAAACGCAGCCCTCGCCAATTTCAGCGCAAGGCCTTTTTCCAAACCCTGCGCCTCGCCTGAAGCTGCCAGTAAATGAGTAAATAGGAAATAATACGCGGGGCCGCTGCCGCTGACAGCAGTGACAGCGTCCATCATTTTCTCCTTAACCTGCACAACCTCTCCGAGACCGGCAAAAATTCTAAAGGTTATTTTCAAATCTTCGGGCCTAGCAAACCTGCCGCCGGTTATGGCGGAAATGCCTTTTCCCACCATGGCGGGCATATTAGGCATTACCCTGACCACTCTTACCTTACCCAAGGCCTTTTCTATGGAAAGAGTGGATACGCCCGCAGCGATAGAGATTATCAGCTTATTTTTTACATGAGGGGCTATTTCTTTTAAAACCTCTGCCATGTCCTGCGGCTTCACGGCAAGGATTACGACATTTGAACGCTTAGCAGCAGTGATATTGTCGGAAATGCATTTAAACTTGTCGCTAAAAAAAACCCTGGCTTTAATGCCCGATGCTATGGCTCGTCCCATATTGCCTGCGCCGATTATGCTTATCATATTCTACCTCTTAAAAGTATTCTGAAATAATGGATTTCACCCTGGTTATCAATCTCCCGGAGAAGCCTATGGGTTCCGACGTAAATGAGCCGGATTTAGCCGCAATTATTTTTTTAGCGCCATATTTCATAAGGCCGAGCGAGCACGCAAAAGTCATGTCGGTGATCTTGCC
>PCTH01000003.1:0-4489 GCA_002771475.1 Candidatus Omnitrophica bacterium CG22_combo_CG10-13_8_21_14_all_43_16
ATTAAAACCTGGCGCACAATAATTGACGCCCCGCATCCTGCGCAAAGCCTGTGTCCGCCTGAAAGCCGTTCCGGTATTTTAGCTAACTCTTTTATATTTGCCATTTTATTCCCTTGAACCCAGATAATTTATGGGGTTAGAAACCTTTTTATTTTTTAATGCCGCGCCTAGATCAGAATAGACTTTCTTTATATCATCAGGGAATATATCTCTCCCACCTAAGCCGTATATATAGTTCGTCACTAAAGGTTTTATGTCTGAATCATATAATGCAGCTTTTATTTCAGTATAAAGAGGCCCGCCTTCCGCCGAGAATGATTCTGCCCTGTCAAGCACAGCTGCTGCTTTTACATTTTTAAGTGCAGATAGAATCTTTTCTCTGGGGAACGGCCTAAAAACCCTGGGCCTTAGTAAGCCCGCTTTTACGCCTTCTTTCCTTAATGCGTCGATAACCCCTCTTGCCGTACCGGCGGTAGATGATAATGCGATTACCGCGATATCAGCATCCTCTAATCTATAGGTGTCTATAAAATCATATTTTGCGCCGAATGTCTTTTCGAATTCTTTGAATAATTCCGGCATTATTTTCAGCGCGCCCTTCATAGCCTCTGATTGCTGGCGTTTATGCTCAAAATAATAATCCTGCAAGTCCAGGGGCCCATAAGTCACGGGATTATCAACGTCCAGAAGCGGATGGGCTGCTTTGTATTCACCCACAAATTCTTTTACTTTATTTTCGTCAAATAACTGGACGCCTTCCACGGCGTGGCTTGTTATAAAACCGTCCTGGCAAACCATTACAGGTAAAAGTATGCCTTTGTGCTCTGCAATCCTTACGGCAAGTATTGTATTTTCGTATGCTTCCTGGCCGCTCTCGCAGTAAATCTGTATCCAGCCCGAATCCCTGGCGCCCATTGTATCAGAATGGTCGCAATGAATATTAATCGGGCCAGAAAGCGCGCGGTTTACTACAGGCATTACTATGGGGAGCCTGAGCGAAGCTGCAATGTAAACTATTTCCCACATTAGAGCAAGCCCGTTTGCAGAAGTGGCTGTCATGGTCCTTGCCCCAGCTGCCGAAGCTCCGACGCATGCGCTCATCGCGCTGTGCTCTGATTCTACGGGTATAAGCTCTGTTGAAACCTGGCCATTTGCGACATAGTTTGAAAAATACATCACTATTTCAGTCTGAGGCGTAATAGGATAGGCAGCTACTACATCAGGATCTATCTGCTTCATAGCAGTTGCCACTGCCTGGTCTCCTGTCAGAGGGATCTTTTTGGATTTAGCCTGTGCCATATTATTCCTTTTTCATATCAATACATTTTACAGGGCACACTTGTGCGCATATGCCGCAGCCCTTACAATGATCATAGTCAAAACCTGCCATTTTCCCGTCTTCTACCTTTATAGAAGAGTCCGGGCAATATATCCAGCAGAAAAGACAATTTATGCATTTTTTGTCATTTTTTTCAGGCCTGAATGTGCGCCATCCGCCTGTTTTATACTCCATGGCATTTCCTGCTTTCAGGATTAATCCGCCTATCGGGATCTCTTTCCAGCTCTTTTTCTTTTCGGCCATAAATTATCCTATCTTTAACTCTATGTATGCCCTTTTTATGCCTTCAATATTTGCCCTGGTTTTATCTTCGCCCAGTTTTTTAATAAACTTTGCCTTTACTATATCGCTGACTTCATCTATTGAAACAATACTGTTCACTTTTAAGAAAGCGCCCAGCATAGGCATGTTTGGCATAGGTATTTTTAAAGTCTCAAGAGCGATTTTCGTAGCATCCACTGTGCCTACTTTGCCGTGTTTAAAACCAGTTTCTTTGCGGATATCAGCAGGAGACTTATCAGTGTTTACAAGCAGGATCCCGTCATCTTCCAGGCCATCTGTAATATCAACTGCTCCCAATAAAAGAGTAGGATCAATAACTATCACCACATCCGGATTGGTAACGGAACTATGTACATATATAGGCTCATCGCTAATGCGGGTAAACGCCTTCATGGGCGCGCCTGCCCTTTCAGGCCCATACTCAGGAAACGCCTGTATATATTTACCTATATCAAGAGCTGCCTCTCCTAAAAACTGGGACGCTGTTTTTGCTCCCTGGCCGCCTCTTCCATGCCACGCAACTTCTACCATTGCCATAAAAATGCCTTTCTATTAACAAAAACGTCTTTCTATTGTATTATCTTTGTTATTATTTGTCAAGTTCGATTAGATACAGGCAGTCTTCCTTCAAGGGCCCTTATCAGAGTGGCCTGGTCTATATAGTCCAGGTTTCCGCCTACGGGAATACCGTACGCGATGCGACTTATCTTAATCTTTAGCGGCTGGATATTCTCTGAAAGATATAATGCCGTGGTCTCGCCTTCTGCGTTTGAATCCATGGCAAGTATTACTTCTTTTACCTTATCCTGTTTAATGCGTTCCAGGAGTTCTTTTATCCTTAATTCTTCAGGCCCTATGCCGTCAAGCGGAGCTATTACTCCGAAAAGCACATGATACACGCCCTTGTACCTGCCTGATTTTTCTATGAGTATCAAATCCATCGGCTCCTCGACTACGCATATAATAGTTTTATCCCGCCTGGAATCGTTACAAATAGAGCATGTCTCTTGTTCGCTTAAGTTACCGCAGATCTTACAAAATCTTACGTCTTCTTTAACCTTACGTATCACGGAAGAAAACTTTATCATTTCTTCGCTGGACGCTTTCAGCACATGAAAAGCCATCCTCTCCGCAGTCTTTGCGCCTATGCCGGGCATTTTCTTAAAACATTCTATCAATTCCTGCATTGATTTTGTGTAAGCGCTCATATTTAGTTATTTTTTGTTGTTCTGAAAATCCTGCCGCCGAATATATTAAGGGCTGAGTCTATAACAGGTTCTTTGGCCTTCAACCCGTTTTTTATCTCATTAGTGTCGATTGCGGGCTCTTTTTGTTTTCTATCAGTCGGGATGAAGCTCATCTTTACCGGCATATCCATTATCTGCGAAAGCGCCTGTTCTATGGCGTCTTTATTTTGTTTTTCCTCAAGCACTTCCCTGTGGAAATTCAAATCTTTCGGAAAACCTATGATTATGGTGCTTCCTTTTACGGAATCAGGTTCGCCCTCGGCTAGATATGAAGAAATAGACATCTTTTTAACAGCCATTGCTTTTACCAGTATAGGCCAGGCATCCTTTACCCTGTTTATATCAGCTGATCCCTGCGCCTCGGTACTGTCGGCGGAAGCAGGATTAGAAGTTCCCGGTAATTTTTTTTCAGCAACAGGCATAATTTTTTTGAAAAAGTTTTTTTCCTGATAAACAGGGTGAGATGAAACAGGCTTCGGCGGTTCGCTGACGTTAGCACCGGACGGAGCATGCAGTTTCAAAAGCATCTCTTCTATAGAGGCAATGGAATCTCTGGAAGTGAGCTTTACAATAGAAAGCTCAAAGACTATCCTTTCAGGCATAAGTTGTTTTATCATCCTCAGGCCGTTGGAAATAATGCTTATAATATAAAATACGTCGCCTTGCGAAAGCGAATCAGCCTGTTTTTTAACCCTGCCTATGGAATCCTTCGGAAGGCAGATGATTTCATCTGAAACTATTCCCGATTTAACTATCATGATATTCCTGAAATGCTCCAGAAGCTCCAGCAGAAACTGTTTTGTGTCTCTGCCGGAATTTAAAATCTCGTCTACCAGATGAATGCCGGCTTTTGTATCTTTATTAATAATCAGTTCTGCGCTTCTAAATAGCGTCTCCTGGTCTATCATCCCCAGGGAATCTATCACATCTTTCAGATGCACCTTGCCTTTACTAAAAGACGCTATCTGGTCAAGTATTCCTTCGGCGTCGCGCATGCTGCCATCAGATGCCTTGGCTATATATAAAAAGGCGTCTTCGTCTATATTAAGGTGCTCAACCTTGCTAACCTCGTGGAGCTTGGCAATAATATCTTTGATCTGAATGCGCCTGAAATCAAACCTCTGGCATCTAGAAAGAATTGTCGCTGGAACTTTATGCGGTTCTGTGGTGGCGAAAATAAACTTCACATGTAAAGGCGGCTCTTCCAGGGTCTTTAAAAGCGCGTTGAACGCCTCGGTGGTAAGCATGTGCACTTCGTCTATGATATATATCTTAAAACGGCCTTTTGAAGGGGAAAATTTTACTGTCTCTCTAAGGTTTCTAATCTCATCTATGCCGCGGTTTGAAGCGCCGTCTATTTCTATCACATCCATGCTGGAACCGGATGTAATTTCCTTGCAGGTAGAGCAAGCGTTGCACGGCTTTACAGAAGGCCCTTTCTCGCAGTTAAGGGCTTTGGAAAATATCCTGGCTGTAGATGTCTTGCCTATGCCTCTGGGACCTGTAAATAAATAGGCGTGATGAAGCCTTTCCATTGAAATAGCATTCTTAAGGATAGTAGTGATATGCTCCTGTCCCACTATTTCGTCAAAGTCCTGCGGCCGCCACTTACGCGCAAAAG
>PCTH01000003.1:4504-8801 GCA_002771475.1 Candidatus Omnitrophica bacterium CG22_combo_CG10-13_8_21_14_all_43_16
TTCTTTTAATAAATATAACGTGCGCCAGCTTGATTCATCCAAAGGCAAATCATTCGGATGGGTCCTGGCGAAGGTCAAAATACGGTCAGGATTGCCAAGCAGGCTAAAAGGAACCTTCAGGATCAATGTATGATCCTGAACCTCAAATTCAACAGCTTTAGAATATATAAGCTGTTTTTTATCTTTAATGTGCACTCCCAGAGTATCTACCTTAATATATAACTTAGGCATATCGCTAAAATCCGCTTTCTTGCTGTAGCCGATAAGAAAAACAGAAACGCCTATGTCTTTTTCTATCTTTTTTCTAAGCTGCAGCCTGATAAGTAATTTATTATCCACAGCCGCATAAGCAATATCAGGCGTTATGCTATTTTCCCTATCTTTTTTATGCTCTGGATCTATTTCAAGATTTTGATAAGCCTTTAAATCCTGCCATAAAGGCCTTTCCGAAATCTGCGTCTTCAGTTTTATTGCCGGAAAATCTCCAAAAAGTTCATTCTTACGCGCGAATGTAAAAAGATACCTAGGGTTATACTTTATCTGGCTCTTATGAAAAGAAATTGTATTACGCTTTATTTTTATTTCTTCTTCTGTCAATTCTAATTTAAGCCATTCTATGCCTACATTAGCCAATGAATCAGGCGCTTTCAGTTCCAGTTCAGGATGATAACCGCGTGGGATAGGCCAACGCACGATATGTACAATATAAGGGAAAATTTCAGGAGACTCAATATTCCCCTCTAAATCCCACAGGGCAACTTGTAAAAATAAATATAATGCCCTATGGTCTCTATTTACATCCGCAGGATGAGAAACAAATATTTTCGTAGGTTTGAAATCCAATATAATTTTCTTTATATCTTTAAGAATACTATCCCCTACATAAGGGGCATTCATAGACAACGCTTCAGGATAAGAAACCTTAGATACTCTTGCAAATAGACTTTTGTACGGAACCACAGCTCCCCAGTATTTAGTAAATATCTCCATTGTCCCGAAATCAGGATAACCTAAAAATATAATATCTTCCGGCTTTACCCCCAAGGAAACCATGGCGCGCATGGTTTCCTTCCTCCTGACCTGGCCCATATGCAGAAATTCGCCTTTTTTGAAAGTAATCCTTTTTTCATATACTATAAATGCGGGCGCATTATTATCCCCGTTTGTGTAACATACAACCCTGACTTTTGCATTTTGTTTAAGGGCTTTTTGAATCGCGCCGCACACGCCTATAGCCTCATCATCTGGATGAGGCGCAAATATAAGCACCCTGTCGTTTTTAGAGAACTCTATAGCGTCTTTTAAATCTTCCGCATGCGCTACAAAATACGAATCCAAGAATATCACAAAAATTATAATATATACTATTTTACGCATTATTTTTTACTGAGAAAAAGGATGAGCTTGCCTAACAGCCATATAAAAAATATCAGGATAGCAGCGCTCAACGCGAAGCGTAAGACAAAGGCTATTAAAAGAAGGAGCGGAAAAAGTAAAAAACCCAGGCTTACAAAAACTCCTACTAACAGTAAAAACGCTAACCCTGTAAAAAATTCTTTCATACTATTTATGCCAGAACAATCTGGCATACTCCCAGATTTCTATTGATAGAACTACGGCAATCGTAGTTACAAGTGAGCTTATCTCTTTTTTTATCCAAAAAGGCTTTAATGATACATATTGGTTAAGCCTGAATAAATAATCAACTCTAGGAAGATACTTGGGTGTCGATCTACAATATTCTTTGTATTCCTGTCCAAATCTCTCCAAAAGAATTTTTTCTTCTTTTTTCATCTGCGGAAGATATATCATAAGAAAGCCGGCTGCAAATAAGAAAAAAAACCAAGGCTTTAACAGCATTACCACAACCCCTGTACCTATTATAAATGTCCCGAAATACATCGGATTTCTTATAATAGCATACGGCCCGGTTTTCACCAGGGCATTGCCGTTCGAAGTGTTTTCTTCTTTATACCCCCTGGCTGAAATGCGGAATAAAAAACCGAATAATACCAGTCCCATACCTATTACATTTAATACTCCGTCCAAAACCGGCTGCCTCTGGTGATGAAATGCAAAACTGGAAAGCAGGATAACAACCCCGAGGCCTAGAAACATCAGGCCACCCTGTATTTTAATGCGGATTTTCATATTTTCGAAGAAAATATGATCCTGAATCCCGATATTTCTAGTGTCGGAATAAAGGATCTTAAATTCTACTCCTGTTTACAAGAGGTCCTTCAACTGCTCCTTATTCAGTCGCAGTTTCAGGATCGAATTCGCCTTTGGCGAATTCGGCGGGTAGTCATGGACGATAAGCGAACCCTACAACACATTGAAATACCGCTACTTATAAGAATTCACCGAAAACGTAGCATGAGTTGGCTCATCGCCCTAGACGAACCCATTTTTAATAAACCTACAAAACCCAAAAGAACCACCGGACTCAACACCTTATTACGATTACGTTATTTAAATCATTTCCCGGCTAACAACTTTGATAGTTCAATAACCGGTTTTGGGAAATCCTTCCAACGATTTTCCCAACACACAACATAATCAAGATCATCAATAGAATGATTCCAGCTTGTCTTAGATAATCGATATTTTAGCTCAACATGGATTTCAGCATTTCTTTCCTCATCAAAACAAACTGCATCAATGCCTTTCCCGCCGCATAAATCTAGAATTTGCCATGGTAGTATTCTTTTGCTACATAAAATCGCAAAAATTGCTAGAACCCCCTGCTCTTCTTGTGGGGCGTAAGGAAAACCCTCCAAGTCGATTCTTTGCCAATTACGACGCTTTGTTCCAGTCGGAATAGGTGGAATCGATCGTGATGATCCGTGTAAATCTGCAAGACGATAGTTCAATCCAGGCTTATCTTTTAAATCCGTATTATCTACTTTGGTCGCTTCGAGAATTTGAGCAGAATCAAATAAATTTTCAACATAACCTAATTCTGCGGCCTTTCTAATAAAATCCGTTAGAGTTGGGTATCGACCTTTTGTCATATTCAAGCCAAACTTCTTTCGTTCGGAGCTTCGCGGATATCTACCCAACTGTTTTACGGCGGCCTTGAGTCTTTGAAAATATTCCTCATCAGAAACTTGATCTTTGGCTTTAGTCTCTAATCCTGCCAATTTACAATAGCCATCCCAATTTGTACCACCATCATAAAGATGGTACATGGAATATTTGCTATGCCCTAAATAGTCAGATCGGCTTAATACCGACTTGCCGAGTTGTTTGGCAACTCTCTGGATATCCTCAATAACTTCTTTCTTGTATGAATCAGTCATAGTTTTAGCACCATACAAAGCAATATCATAGGTAAACCCCCAGATTTACCCTTATTAGGGTTCGCGTCCACGACAACTCAAGCCAAATTGCTTTAAATTGTCGTCGGACGGTTCACTTTAAAAACTGGCGGACCCGTTTGCAATCGAACCGAACTGCCCCTCAAGAACCCAGCAGTACGAATTGGTTGCAATGGCGGAGAGGCAGGGATTCGAACCCTGGATACAGCTTTTCAACCGTATGGCGGTTTAGCAAACCGCTACCTTAAACCACTCGGTCACCTCTCCCAATATATCGTATTTATGAAGCTGTAGAAAACCTTTTATACCGCTCTAAATATCTAGGATTATTGGTACCTATTTCTTTGAAATACCTATCAACTTCCGCTCTTTTATATAAATATACACGATTGCCATATAATTTTGGACTAAAATTTAAATTATTAAGCATATGGAAAATTGTTTTGCGTAGCAAAATTGAATAACTCGTAAAAGCTATTTTTACAAAACTGTATAATTTTCCATTAACTCTATATTTATGATGATATACACACCCATCTGTATCCATTAGACCTCTTAGATGCGCAGTCTGATATAACTTATTCTGCCAAACCCAATTTGGTGCCTTATTCCATTTTGTTTTGTCACCTTCTTTGATGCCATGTTGCTTTAATAATTCAACAACATTCTTACTGGAAATTACGACATTCCCCGTATTTTCAATTTTTCTATAATTAACCGATGCTGAAATAGAAAATAATTTTTTTATAAGCCTTACTACAAATCCGGCATATGCTTTATCAATCTTATTAAAAGTAACCTTAACCTGATATCTTGTTAAACCGCCATCACCATAAAGTATTCCTATAAATTCTGCCAATTTTTCTGAAGGTAAAGGAATATTTATTACTTTTCTTCTTAAATAGTTACTTCTTGCCACTGCATAGTTATACATATTAACGTTGATTTTATCACACCCCAAGGCAGGTATCAATATT
>PCTH01000032.1 GCA_002771475.1 Candidatus Omnitrophica bacterium CG22_combo_CG10-13_8_21_14_all_43_16
AGGTAATTCAGGGCGAACTTGTTGCAAAAGGGAAAAAGTTCGGTATCATAGCTTCCAGGTTCAATGATTTTATCACCCAGAGGCTTCTGGAAGGGTGCGTTGACGAGCTTTTGAGACATGGGGCAAAAGAGGCGGATATAAGCGTGGTGTGGGCTCCGGGTGCGTTTGAGATACCTGTACTGGCAAGCCATATGGCAAAGAGCAAGAAATATGATTCAGTCATATGCCTCGGCACTATAATCAAAGGGGCAACGCCTCATTTTGATTATATAGCAAGCGAGGCATCCAAAGGCATAGCAAGCGTTTCTTTAAACACAGGGGTGCCGGTGATGTTCGGGATTATCACAGCTGATTCAATAGAGCAGGCCATAGAAAGGGCAGGCACGAAGCAGGGCAATAAAGGCCGCGACGCAGCCCGTTCAGCTATTGAAATGGTGAATCTGGTAGCGGAGCTTTAATATGCGCAAACGAACCTTTGCGAGGGAATGCGCCTTAAAGATTCTTTACAGGATAGAAATTTCCAGGGAGTCTATCGAGGATAGCCTCAAGGACTTCTGGTCAAAATCAGCGGATTCAGCGGATAAGGAGTCGCATGATTTTACGGAAACTCTGGTAAAAGGCACATACGAAAATCTCGCAGCCATAGACGGCATGATCTCTAAATATACGGACAATTGGAGCATATCAAGGATGGCTGTCATAGACAAGAATGTGATGCGCATGTGCATATATGAGATGCTTTACAGGGATGATATCCCGCTGAATGTTTCTATCAACGAGGCCATAGAGCTGGCTAAAAAATACGGGGATGTCGATTCCGGGAAGTTTGTCAACGGCATCCTGGATAAGATAAAAAAGACAGAATGCAAAAAATAGCCGATCTCCACGTCCATACGAATATCTCTGACAGCACATTTTCTCCTGAAAAGGTTGTGGGCCTGGCCAAGCTGGCAGGCCTGGGCGGTATAGCGATAACAGACCATGACACCTGCGCAGGGATTACGCCTGCGATTATAGCTGCAAAGGATATGGATATCGAGATTATCCCGGGCGTGGAATTGACCGCGGAAATAGAAGACGATGAAATCCACATGCTGGGATATTTTATAGACTGGCAGGATAAAGAATTTACAAAAAAGCTCAAAGAGCTTTGCAGGGTGAGAGAAGAAAGGGCAAAAGAGATCTTAAAAAGATTGAACGAGCAGGGGATTGATTTAAAATACGAAGAACTGCTGGCGCTTGCCGGGCCGGGCATTGGCTCTATAGGCAGGCTGCACATAGCGAATCTTTTGTATAGAAAAGGAAAGATAGCCTGTATCAGGGATGCCTTTACAAAATATATAGGCAATGACTCGCCCGCTTATGTAAAAAAATTCAAACTATCTCCCAGGGAAGCCAGCGATATGATAAAATCCGTAGGCGGGGTCAGCGTACTTGCCCATCCTAAAACAATTAATACAGAAAACAAGCCTTTGAAAGATACGGTTGAGATGCTTGTGGATGAAGGTGTGCAGGGCATAGAGGTTTATCATTCTGACAATAATACCAGAGAGTCGAAAGAGTTTAAAGAAATGGCCGAAGAATACGGCCTGCTGATAACAGGCGGGTCTGATTGCCATGGCCTGGGGAAAAAAGAAGTATTGCTGGGCAAGGTAAAAGTCCCGTACGAACTTGTGGAAAAATTAAGAGAAGCGTCGGGGTTTAAACATGAATAAGCATGAATTTTATATGAAAAAGGTTCTGGAGCTGGCGGAAAAAGGCAAGGATACTACCAGCCCTAATCCCATGGTAGGCGCTTTAGTCGTCAAGAATGGGAAGATTATAGCCAGTGCTTATCACAGACGGCTGGGCGGACTTCACGCAGAGGCCATTGCCTTAAAGAGAGCTGGCAGTAAGGCAAAAGGCGCAGAGCTTTATGTAAATCTGGAACCATGCGCTCATGTGGGCAGAACTCCTCCCTGCGTAAAGGTGATCATAAAAAGCGGGATAAAAAAAGTTTATTTCTCTATGATAGACCCTAATCCTCTGAATAACGGCAGGGGCAAGAGAGAGCTGGAGACGAGCGGCATAAAAGTTTCAACGGGGTTTTTGGAGAAAGAGGCGCGGGAATTAAACAAGGTCTTCATAAAATATGCTACTAAGAAAATGCCTTTTGTCACAGTAAAGGCAGCTCAGTCTTTGGACGGGAAAATTGCCACAAGGATAATGGATTCAAAATGGATCACAACGGATGCCTCGAGGGATTATTCGCATAGATTACGCAGTGAAATGGACGCGGTACTGGTGGGCGTGAATACAATAATAAGAGACAATCCTATTCTGACCTCAAGAAGGAATAAATCGCCGATAAAGATAGTGCTGGATTCAAACCTAAGGCTGCCTGAAAACGCGAATATTTTTTCAAAGAAGTCCCCGGCATTGAATATAGTGGCAATTTTAAGAAAATCTTTAAATGACCGACATATATTTAAAAAAGTAGATAAGTTTAATAAAAAAGGGATATTGGTTATAGCATGCCCGGGCAAGAATAACAGGATAGACCTGGCCTGGCTTTTAAAAGAGCTGGCAGAGCTGGAGATCAGCCGGCTTCTAGTAGAAGGCGGAGGCGATACTATATCAGGATTTTTAGAGCAGGGCCTCGCTGACAGGGTTTTATTTTTTATAGCGCCTAAGATTATAGGAGGAAGAGGAGCTGTTACTTCTGTTGAAGGCAGGGGCGCAGATAAAGTAAGCGAGGCAATAAGGCTAAAAGATGTAAAGGTTGAAATGATAGGGGAAGATATTCTTATCGGAGGCGATTGTGTTTACAGGAATCGTTGAAGAAGTCGGGGCGGTAAAAGGGATAAGCCGGACAGCCGCTGGCGCTTTATTGAAAATAAAGTCTGAAAAGGCGCATTCCGACGCTAAGATAGGTGACAGCATCTGCGTGAACGGGTCGTGCCTGAGCGTTACTCAGATCAGCGGGGATATTCTGAGTTTTGACGTTATACCTGAGACGCTTAAAAGAACCACGTTAGCCAGCTTAAAGACCAACGACGCAGTAAACCTGGAAAGAAGCATGAAGGCTGACGCGAGGATAGGCGGGCATTTTCTGACGGGTCACGTGGATTACAAAGGAACCATTGCGGATATATCCAGAAAGCCGGACGGGATAGGTTTTAAAATTTCTCTTCCGAAAGAGTATACAGCTTTTCTGGTAGAGAAAGGCTCTGTGGGACTGGACGGGGTGAGCCTTACAGTGGCAGGTGTAACAAAAGAGGATTTTACAGTATACTTAATACCGCAGACGCTTAAAAGCACCACGTTTTCCGGGAAGAAAAAAGGCGATTTTATCAACGTGGAAACAGATATAATAGGAAAATACGCAGCAAAGGATAAAGCGAAGGCCAGCGATTTTAAAGATATCCTGAAAGAATACGGATACATGCAGTGATATAATGCGACGCAGAACATTCGCCAAAATATTTCTTATATTCGTAATAGTAATAATAGCTCTTTCCATAGCGGCTTATTTTCTTGCCAAGCCGGTTTTACTCCCGATAATCAATAAAGAACTTCAGAAGATTTTCAAAGAAAGCTCTGTCTCAGACTTCAGCCTGACAAAAGATTTTATAGAATTCCGGAGAATAGAAATCAGGGAAAAGCGCTCTTATGATTTGAAAATCAAAAAGGCCAGGATTTATTATAGCCTGCAGTCTATATTAAAAAAGAAGATAGGCAAGGTCGAGGCCATTGATTTGAATATAGGCTTCAATAAAAACGATATAAAAATAAAAGCAAACGCTTCTTTTCAGGTGGATGTATCCGCCAAAACCATTGATTATATAAAACTCAATGTCTCTTCCTGTAAGACCAGCTTATTTGAGATACAAGGCCTGGTTTTAGACGCCTCACAGGGCAGGGATACAGGAGAATTTTATATAAAAGGCATTAATTACAATAAATTGAAATTAGCCGATGTCATGGGGAAGAGCGGATTAAAAGAAAGGCGCCTTCGCATAGATCCTTTGCTGGTAAGTTTCCTGGGCGGCAATGTTAAAGGAGAATTCAGCATTACATTGGATCAGGATATGGATTATGATTTACACCTTGATACTCAGGCTGTAGATATAAAGAGATTAGTGGATGACATGGAGCTTAATGAGAAGTTTGAAATGACAGGAAGGTTAGGCGGCGCATTTTATCTCGCGGGTAGAGGCCAGGGCATGAAAGACATAAAAGGGTATTTTAATACAGCTGCGCCGGGAGGTGTATTGATTATAAAAGATAAAATGTTTCTGGAAAACGTCGCAAGGCAGTCAAACCAGCCGCTTGATATAATAGTGGAAAGTTTCAGG
>PCTH01000055.1 GCA_002771475.1 Candidatus Omnitrophica bacterium CG22_combo_CG10-13_8_21_14_all_43_16
AATCTTGTTATTTTTCATCTTGACATATTACCGCACGACTTTCGTATTTATGAATCAGTAAAAAAACAAAAGAGCCGGCATCTGCTTATTGCAAATGGCGGCCCGACCATCAATACTGCCTTCAGAAAACAAAATTATTTCTGAACCCAAAATTACTTTATATCACTTGCTCATCTCTATTTGTTAATATAACTAGCTTTGGTCTTCTTGTCAATCTAAATTCAGAATTGATTTTTTCCAAAAGCAAAAAATTGGCTGGGACGTGTGGATTCGAACCACAATAGCGAGATCCAAATTCTCGAGTCCTACCATTGGACGACGTCCCAAAATTACAGCTTGCCCTTTTCCGCCTGATATGCATCCAAAACCTTTTTCTGGATATATTCTCTTGCCTGCGCAGTAATGGGATGGGCTATGTCTTTATGTTCTGACTGCCTTAAATCGTGCGCCTGATCAGGGTCATGGGAAACCTGGGGCTGCGCAGAAACAGGGATCTGCGAGCCGCATTCATTGCAGAATTTGCTATGGATCACATTTTTGTGGCTGCATTTCGGGCAAGGTTCTTTTATCTTGCGGGACGGCATTGCGATAAAAAGGCTGGACTTGCCTTCTATGATTTTTATATTCCGCACCACAAAAGCGTTATCAATGGTTATGGTGGCGTATGCCTTTAACTTGTTATTCGAGCCTTCTTTCGAGAAAATCCTAACCTCTGTTATCTCCATAGATGCCTCCTTTATAAGTCTTTGCTAAAAAAACATCCATGCTGCTTAAGCCGGAAATATTTTTAAAAATCTTTTCCGCTTCGACTTTTCTTTCAAATGTGCAGAAAACCGTCGGCCCGCTCCCTGATAAAAGGCTATGCCGCGCCCCTGCTTCGAGCAGCAAGGCCTTTGCCTTGTTTATGTGGGCACCATCTCCGGCAAGGACGCTTTCAAAGATATTATAATAATTTTCTTCAAGTTCTTTAGCGCCTTTTTTCAGAGCCAAGAGCGCTTTTTTAAGAGCGCTCTTTGCGCCGGAAAAACTGCATCTATCAATTCTCTGATACATCCTTTTTGTCGAAAGAGAGATAGAAGGTTTTATCAACACATGAAAAAAATCTTTACGGATATTTATTCTTTTTATTTTCTCGCCCGCTCCCTCTGCCGATGCAAAAGGATCATCCGTCATAAAAAATGGCGCATCCTTGCCAATACCTGAAGCTATAGAAAAAAGGTTTTTCCCGCTTACCCCTAATTTAAAAATTTCATTTATGGCTCTCAGCGCAGAGGCAGCGTCGCTGGATCCCCCTCCAAGGCCTGCTGAAACAGGTATGCGCTTTTTAATTTCTATATCCAGGTTTAAGTTAATCCCGATTTCTTTAAAAAGCGCTTTGGCTGCTTTATAAACTATATTATCTTTGCCCTGGCTGCAGCCAGAAGGCGTTGCCCTGACTTTTAAGCCTTTGCCTTTTTCTTTTAAAACTATCTCGTCTTTTAAATCTATTTTTTCAAAGATCGTTTCTATGTTATGAAAGCCGTCCGGCCGCTTTCCAAGAACATCTAAATAAAGATTCAGCTTGCAAGGAGCGAAAACTTTAATCTCGCGCATTTTTGCGTGCTATAACTTTCTTTGCCGCTTTTATAATATCGTCTGCCGTGAGGCCGAAGAGTTTAAAGAGTTCTTTCGGGTCCCCTGATTCTCCAAACCTGTCTTTGACGCCTATGAATTCCATTGGCACGGGACATGACTGCGACAAGACCTCGCTTACAGCGCTGCCCATCCCGCCGACTATAGTATGCTCCTCGGCAGTAACAACCGCTCCTGTTTCCCTGGCAGCTTTTATTATAATATCTTTATCTATAGGCTTGATTGTATGCAGATTTATAACCCTGGCTGAGATATTTTCTTTTTTAAGCGCCTCGTGAGCGCGCAACGCCTCATATACCTCTACGCCGCAGGCTATGATGGTGACATCTTTGCCCTCTTTTAATAAAACAGCTTTGCCTATTTTGAAGATATCTTCTTCTTTGGTCACAACCGGCACCCCGCTCCTGCCGAGCCTCAGATATACAGGCCCGGGACAAGAGGCACTGGCAATCGTCGCTTTTTTCGCTTCTATCGCGTCGCACGGGATAATGACTGTCATATTAGGCAAAATCCTCATGAGGGCAAGCTCCTCATTCGCCTGGTGAGTAGGCCCGTCTTCGCCCACAGAAATGCCGCCATGCGTGCCCACAACCTTTACGTTTGTTTTCATATACGCCAGCGAAACCCTTACCTGATCCCACGCCCTTCCTGCCGCAAAAGCCCCAAACGTGCACGCAAAAGCGACCTTCCCGGATAGCGCCAGCCCGGCTGCCGTGCCCATCATGTCCTGCTCGCTTACGCCCATTGAAAAAAATCTTTCCGGGAATTTTTCCTTGAACCATGCGGCGCGCGTTGACTCCGTAAGGTCCGCCGAGAGCACCACTATATCTTCCCTTATCCGGCCAAGCTCCACCAGGCCTTCGCCAAATCCGTCTCTTGTAGGTTTCATTTTGATTTCCATTTATTTCTCCGTTTCCAATTCTTCGATAGCTTTCGCCAGTTCTTCTTTATTAGGCGCGACTCCGTGATATTTATTTTTATTCTCAAAAAAAGAAACGCCTTTCCCTTTAACGGTATGGGCAAGCACCATGCTCGGCCTGCCTTTTATCTTTTCAGCTTTATCATAGGCTTCTGTTACTTCCTTGATATTGTGGCCGTTTATCTCAAAGACCTCCCAGCCGAACGCCTGCCATTTCGCCTTTAACGGCTCCAGGCCTTTTATATCCTCGATCCTGCCGTCTATTTGAAACTTATTATAATCTATTATGCCGCACACATTATCCAGCTTGTAATGAGCGCTGGTAAGCGCTGCCTCCCAAACCTGGCCTTCATCCAATTCTCCGTCGCCCATCAGGCAATATACGCGCTTTGGATCTTTGTTTAATCTTGCGCCCAGGGCAAAGCCATTTGCTATAGAAAGCCCCTGGCCCAGGGACCCGCTGGATATTTCCACGCCCGGCAGGCCTCTCTGCGGATGGCCCTGGAGCCTTGAGCCGGCTTTTCTCAGGGTGCATAGCTCGTCTTTACTGAAAAAATTCATGGCCGCAAGCACCGCGTACAACGCAGGGCACCCATGGCCTTTTGACAGGACAAATATATCCCTGGTATTACAGAGCGGCTTGGAGGGGTCGCAATTGAATTTATAAAAATACAGCCCCACTAGAAGCTCCACCATTGATAAAGAACCGCCTGTGTGCCCGGAACCGGCGCAGTTAAGCATCTTTACGATTTCTATCCTTACCTCTTTTGCGATTTTTTTCAGCTCATTGATATCAGGTTGTTTTGCCATGGCTATCCTTTATTTTGTATTTTTTAAAAGCTGCCGGAGTTTTTCCTTCACCTTTTCATCGTCCTTTAAACTTATTGATTTAGACCACGCCTCTTTTGCCTTATCCAAGCTGCCTGTCTTGAAATAGACATCCCCCAGATGGTCATACACGACAGCGTCTTCGCCTATTATTTCTTTTGCTTTTTCGAGCTCTTTTTTAGCCTCTTTAAACATGCCTTTTTTAAAATAAACCCACCCCAGACTGTCTATGTAAGCGCCGTTCTCCGGGCTCAATCTAAGCGCCTTTTTCACAAGCTCCAAGGCCTCGTCAAGATTTTTGCCTTCATCGGCATATATGTAGCCTAAATAATTCAAGGCCTCGGGATTTTCAGGATCCAGCTCAATCGAGCGCTTTATCCTGAGCGTAGATTCTTCTTTGCTGCCCATTTCTTCCAGCGCCGCGCCTAAATAAAAATGCGCCTTGGGGTTAAACGGGTCTATCTCTATGCTTTTTTTGTACTCCTCTACCGCCTGAACCTTATCGCCTTTTTCAGAATAACAAAACGCTATTGCAAGATACACGTCTGCCTGCCTTTTTTCCAGGTTCAGGGCTTTTTTCAGGACAGCTATTGCCTGGTCCAGCTTATCCATGGCAATATAAATATAGCTCAACTCTATATAGGCATTAACATCCTCTCTGTCAATGCCGATGACTTTTTCATATTGTTTTATAGCCTCTTCTTTTTCGTTCATCTCAAAATAAAGCTGGCCCAGCTGATGATACACCCTCGCATTGGACGGGTCTAAATCCAGGGATTTTCTATAATGCGCGAGCGCCTGGTCTTTTTTATTCTGGATTTCAAAAAGCACTGCTACTCCGAGATGGGCTTCCAGATAATCCGGGTTCAGCTCTATAGCCTTCTCCAGGGCCTTTATCGCATCGTCGATCCTGCCTGCCCTTGCGTACACTATGCCGAGATTAAAATATATAACGGGCGAATCCTTTTTTTCCGCGGCAAGGTTTTCGTATATCTTGACAGCCTTTTCCATGTCCTGGCCTACTATATAAAGATCGGCCAGAGACGTAAGGGTGCTAAGATCGTCTGGATTTGATTTTAATATATCCTCGTATTCTTTTGTGGCCTCGTCAATCTTTTTCTGCGAGGTATATATAAGCGCTAATAAAAATCCGGCCTTGGTATTCCCCGGGTCTATCTCTTTCGCCTTCCCAAGCGCTTTTATAGCAGGGTCAAGCTGGCCTGACTTTATAAAACTTGCCCCTAACCTATAATAAAGAGGCGCTGCGGCCGGATCTAATTGTATCGCTTTCTGATATTCTTCTATCGCTTCGGCAGTCCTGCCTTCATTGTCATATATCATGCCTGTTGAATAGTGGGCATATGCCTTTGAAGACGGGTTTATGATATCTTTTTTTCTGGATAAATCAGGGGCATCTTTATGGATAGCTCTTTTAGAAGGGAAATTTGTCCTGGCGGGTTTTGTAGACGCGCATCCAGCGAGATTAAAAACAAATGCTGCCAAAAAACCTATTATTAGATAATATCTTGGGGACATTTCAATGTTGTAAAATGAAATGCAGGGGAAGGCACCGCCTTCCCCTGCAGATATTTACCGATTACCACAATTTCTTTTTATGCCTGTCTCTTCGGAGCCTTTTCTTTCTTTTATGTCTGGCTATTTTTTTTCTTTTTCTTTTTCTGCCGCAAGGCATAACGCCCTCCTCGTTTAATATATGACTTTATTTAACGGGTATTCTATAATCCCCTGCGCCCCGTTTTGCTTAAGCTTCGGGATCAGGTTTCTTACCACTGATTCATCTATAATAGTCTCTATGGCGCACCAGCCTTTTTTGGAAAGCCGGGAGATTGTGGGGTTTTTGATTGCCGGCAGGATAGAGATTATTTTATTCAGGTTCTTCTCTTCCACGTTCATCTTAAGCCCTACCTTTTCTTCCGCAAGTATCGCGCCCTGCAAAAGAAGCGCCATATTCTCTATCTTTTCCCTCTTCCAGGAATCCTTCCACGAAGATTTATTTGCAATAATTAAAGTGGTGGATTCGCATATAGTGTCCACTATCCTGAGATTATTTGCCTTTAAGCTTGCGCCTGTTTCAGTAAGTTCTACTATTCCGTCTACCAATCCCGCGCCGACTTTAGCTTCAGTAGCGCCCCAGCTGAATTCTATATCCACGTCTACCTTTTTCTTCTTAAAATATTCTTTTGTGGCGCTTACAAGTTCCGTTGCGATTCTCTTGCCCTTAAGGTCTTCCGGCTTTTTTATCTTCGAATCATTCGGCACGGCCAGGACCCAGCGCACAGGCCTTAACCCTTGCTTGCCGTATATAAGCTCACAGACCTCTACCACGTCTCTCTGGCTTTCAATAGTCCAATCCCTGCCTGTAATCCCTGCATCAAGAGCCCCGTCAGCAACATACCTAGCCATCTCCTGCGCCCTTAAAAGAAACGGCGATATTTCAGTGTCATCTATCGAAGGGAAATAGCTCCTGGATCCTATATTTACAGTAAACCCCGCCTTCTTAAACATCCTGACAGTGGCTTCCTGGAGACTTCCTTTAGGAACCCCGAATTTTAATTTCATGTTTGTGTTTGATGCGTTTTTTACCATAGTGAAGTTATTATACAAGCTGGTTAAAAATTTGTAAAGAGAAAACTTTATATAGGAAAATAGCTCTAAAGGGATGTTTGAATATTTTTTATTTGCTTTACTGCAGTGGCATTTTTTGGAGAAACTCGCAGCCGTTCGTTTATACCAGACAGAACTGGCAGCTTTATGATAAAAGTCGACCCCCTGTTCTCTCCGGAAAGCCTGGAAACGATGCGGAAACTCCCGTCATGCAGTCTTGCGTAAAAATCATTCTCTGCCAAACCAAAGCCTGAGCCATCTTTTCTGTAGGACGCATCAAGGCCGAAGATCACTTCATAACTCCCGTCCTGGTTAGGGGCATTACTCCGCATCTCCTTCGGGAAACCTGCGCCATTGTCAGTAATTTCTATGATCACGTCTTTCCCGTTCTCAGCTAACCTTATAGCAATAACTACTTCGCTAATCCCGGCCGTATTTTTCAATTTTTCAGAATTAACAATAATATTTGTTATTATTTGCTGCATCATCATGGAATTAGCGATAATAATAGGGTTGCCTTTTTCTTTAAATTTTATAAAACCGGTATTACGATACGGATCAATTGTTTTTTTGATAATTTCATTAAGGCTGACTTCTTTTTTTTGTACCTTACCGTTTACCAAGTCCACGCCTTCTCTTAAAATATTAATCAAATTTTCAAGATTTTCTTTAAAGATTCTGCTATATAGCTTGACATCCTCTGCTGTTGTTTCGTTAAAATTATCATAGGGAATTTGTTTTTCTAATTCATTAAATTTGGCTTCTATTTTCTCTAAGATTACTAAATTGCGTATTAAACTGTTTTCCCATTTTAAAATTTGCCCAGATACCTTGTTTATTTTAATGCCTTGAGGCGGCTCATTTGTCAAGGTTTGTATTTTTTTAATTCTGTTATTTAATACAGCATGCAGACTGTTAAATTTTTTCTCTAGCCAGGGCTCATTTTCTTCTGCAATCATCTCCAGGAAGCCTGTTGTATTAATGCCTGTGTTAATATCGGCGACTGAACCGCCATGTCTCATCCTTCTTAGAACAAGGATAACCGGATATTTTTTTAAGAATAACTGCCCGAGCGCTTTGTTAAGCTTAGCCACGGCCTCGTTGTGCTGTTCAAACGTAATCTTAAAATCTCCCCCCCATTCTTTAGCTTCCGCAGATAATTCTTTTAATTTGGCAATTTGAGCTTTTTTTGTATTTTCGCCTTTTACGCTAAAAAGGGAGTTGAGGTCTTTTCTTGTCCTTACTATATCATCAGCAAGCCCATAATAGTGCCTGCTCATGACTGCCTCAATAATAAGCCCTGCTCTTTTCATATCAGGCAAGTTAAATATATCAGCATCTCTATTACAGAATTTGTACGTATAATATTTTGCTATGAGTTCTTCCAAGTTTTTATTTTCTGATTCAAATTTTCCGAAATATTTCTCCATAATTTCTACAACATCCTCTTTAAGGCTCGCTGATTTAAAACTATAACCTTTGTCAAGTTCACCGCCAAGCTCGTTCAAAAATAACCTTTTTGGTTCGAAGTATAAAATAAGTTGCAAAAGACTATGGACCCCTTCGTGGAACAAGCTTTCTCTCACAATATCTCCCATGCTAACCCCTTTTATCTCAGCCATTAATCTCAATATGCTTTTGCTGCCTTGCACCTCGCCATTGCCATCAATAAACAAACCCCCTCGCGCAATATCTTTTACAATAAAATCTATCGTCTCTTCGTCTAAATCTAAAAATGGGTCCCTTAGCATCTCTTTGATTTGCTCCTGCTCTTCAAGCCTTAATACATCCTGAAACCTTTCTTGTCTACTTAAAGTACCGTTAAAATCCAATGGCTTTCTTAAGAAAGATTTTTGTGACAAATTTATTCCATAGCATATATTATTTAATAAAAATATAGCTGCTATCAGTAGTATTATAATCTTAAAATTAAAGACTTTTTTAAAGTTTGTCATATCATATAAACTATACCCTATTTTATGCTCTTTGTCAACAAATTAAGAGGTAGCTTTTATAAGCTTGTTCTAGATAAAGCTTTGGAATTAAGCTGAAATGCTAGATTGGCGCTTTTTCTCACTTCTGGGAATTCGCCTATAAAGTCATACCGTTTGCCGTCTTCCGCGTGGTCAATCACCATGTGGGAGCTATCCGGGTCCCTGCCTTTAAAGTAATATCCATCAGTAGGAACTATCTTTATATTCTTAAACGGGCTATGTAAAAGAAGCGCTTTTGCTGTAACGGAATCTATGCCATCTGCCGTTATCCGCCATCCTGGAAATCTTTCCTGAAACCCGGGTAACAGAGCCAACCACCAGTACGCAAGAGACACAAGGCGGCCTTCTTCTTCCAGCCTCTTTGCCAGTGGCTTGTTATGCAGCGTGTCAAATACTGTACCGGAGATGATCCATTTCCGTCTTCAATGATGGCCCTGTCGTATCCATAAGGAGGCCTTCCGCCCACTTAAAACCTTTTTTTACTTTCCTTATCTCTTAACATCGGTACAAATCTTACTGGAATAATGCTTTTGGATGTAATTTTTCCTTGTATTTTCTTGAGCCGCTTCAACTCCTGCCAGTATGTTCCTACAGGGATAACTAAACTCCCGCCTTCGGCTAATTGCTCAAATAAAGCAGGAGGAACGGCTTTCGGCGCGCAGGTAACAATTATGGCATCAAAAGGAGCGTATTCCGGCCAGCCTAAAAAGCCGTCTCCGTGTTTAACCTTAATATTTTCGTAGCCTAATTCTTTAAGCAATTTCTGGGAGCGCTCTGCCAACGGCTCCAGTATCTCTATGGCATACACCTCTTTCGCTAACTCTGCTAAAATTGCTGTTTGATATCCTGAACCTGTTCCTATTTCCAAAACCTTCTCGCCTCCTTTTAATTCTAACAACTCTGTCATCAAAGCAACAATATAAGGTTGGGAAATAGTCTGATCTTCGCCGATAGGCAAAGGATGGTCTCCATAGGAAAGGTGCCTATACATAGGCGGAACAAACAAGTGCCTTTCCACTTTATGCATCGCCTTAAGTACGCGCTCATTAGTTACGCCCCTTGCCTTTATCTGCGAATTAATCATATTTTCTTTGCGCATGTAAAATCTTTCCTCTGAATAACCTGCTCCTAAAAGAAACAACCCTGTGATTACTAAGAGTATCCTGTTTAGCCTCATCGCTTGTCTTAAAGTTTTTCTATAAACGTACTGATTGAAGAAATATACGATTGCTGAGAACTCAAGAAAGCGTTATTGTGATCTCCCCTGGTCTCTAAAAATTCCTTTGGCCCTTTGGCGCGGTCATAAAGCTTCTTAGCCAGATTAAAAGGCACTATTTCGTCATCTCGGCTGTGTATAAATAATTTTTGCGCATTAATTTCTTTAATCTTTGTCAAAGAATCAAAGCTATTAGAAAAAATAAACCCGGGCAAGAAAGGATAAATTTTAACCGCCATATCCCAGCCGCAGGAGAAAGCGTCTTCTAATATTAATGCCTTAACTTTTCTATGAAAAGCGAGGTCTACAGCTATAGCGGTTCCCAGCGACTCCCCATAAAGAACAATCTGCTCTGGTTTGACATTTATCGTATTTAGCAAATAATCATATGCTGCAAATGCATCGCGGTAAAAACCTGGCTCTGATGGCCTTCCCCGGCTTTTACCAAACCCTCTGTAGTCAATAATAAAAATATTAAGGCCTGCCTGGTAAAGAAGCTGCAATTTATCAATCCTGTCTCCAATATTACCCGCATTCCCATGAAAGAAAAGAAGCGTGTATTTAGCTTTTGGGTTTGATATAAACCAGCCATTTATTTTGACATTGTCTTGTGTGGTTATGTATATATCCTTAAAAGAAATTCCGGCCGAGGAAGGATAAATCAATATCTCTTTAGCGGGATAATATAGCCCTTTATATTCAAGGTATTTAACATAAGCAAAGATTAAACCAAGCCCTAGCAGAATGTTTAAAAAAACTCTCATAATCTTAATAACCCACCGGAATAATGTATAGGGGTTCATGGTTTATCGGTAAGGATAATATTTTTTTGACTTCCTCATCATTAAAGGCCCCTATGGGAACGGAACCTAAACCTAAAGACAGCGCCTGACTTATAGCAACCTGCCCCGAAGAAGAATCTGCCAGGGCGCTTCTTAAATCCTGCTCAGCCAAGGACTCCAGCTTATGCCCATCAGGTAAATAGCGAAACAGGCCATTTTTGGCCAATAGATAAATCTCTATGGGATATAATGCGCCTGCGGAAGGAGCAGTGCGAAGACTATAGAGTCCTTTCTCTGCGGTTATGCCCTGGCCAGCCCAAAGAAGCTGGCTGATCTGCTGCAAACTCAAATCCTTTTGTTTGAAACTGCGTTGAGAGCGCCTTCTAAAAATAACCTCTTCAAGAGAAATATTGCCTTTATTAAGCGGCTTGGGCAACTGAATTAACTTTGTTTCAGCCATAAGCACGTTCTCCTTACCAATAAAAAGAACATAACCGGCAGCTATAATCAAAATAATTATAAATACGGACGGCTTTGCCATGCTCCCTCAATTTAATAACTGTGGAACATCGCCTGGTGCAAAAAATATCCGCCAATATGATGAAATAGGTTTATGTGTTATTATGCTCTCTTATACAGGAGTTAAGCCATAAATAAAAAAATGGAGCCGGGATATGGCGCCAGAATTGATGGCGTCCCCACGGGGATTTGAACCCCGGTCGACAGATCGAAAATCTGTTGTCCTGGACCAGGCTAGACGATGGGGACTTCAGGTGGACCTATCCCGTTCGTCGATCGGGATAGGTTACTTATCAGATTAAGCTTGGTTTTCCTCTCGTTCTTCAGGCGAAACGCGGGCAATTGAAGCAACGCCGTCGCCGGAATCAAGTCTTATTATGCGGACGCCCTGGGCGCTCCTGCCTGTAGCACGCACATCTTTAACAGGGCAGCGAACTATCATGCCCTTTTGCGTGATGACCATCAATTCATCGTCTTCGTTGACCATCTTAAGGCCTACTGCTTCGCCGTTTTTCTTTGTGACATTTACATTCTTTATGCCTTTGCCGCCCCTGGATTGTTTTCTGTATTCGTCAGCAGGGGTGCGCTTTGCAAACCCCTGCGCGGTAACTGTAAGGATAGTGGCTGTAGGCACGACTATCTCCATTGCGATTACTTTATCTTTCTTCCCAAGCCTGATACCTCTTACCCCCATTGCAGAGCGGCCCATGTCCCTTACCTGCTTTTCAGAGAAACGAATAGCCTTGCCCTGCTCAGTAGCTATAAATATATCCTGGCTTCCTTCAGTCCATTTTACTTTTATAAGCTCGTCATCTTTTTCAACGGTAATGCCTATGATGCCGCCTTTTCTAGGGTTGGAATAGGCCATGAGGTCTGTCTTTTTTATAAGGCCGTTTTTAGTCGCCATTACCAGAAATTTACCTTCTTTGAATTCCTTGACCCGCACATAGGAGGAGATGGTCTCCCCTTGCTCAAGTTGCAACAAGTTTATAACAGCCTTGCCCCTGGAAGCCCTGCCTGCCTGCGGTATTTCATAGACCTTAAGCCAATATACCTTGCCTTTGTTTGTAAAAAATAAAATATATTCATGCGTTGACGCTATAAAAAGATGCTCGACAAAATCCTCTTCTTTCATGTCAATGCCAGTAACGCCCGCCCCGCCCCTTTTCTGCTTCCTGTAAGAGCCGACAGGGAGCCTTTTGATATACCCCGCATGGCTTATGGTAATAACCATATCCTCTTCTTTAATCAGGTCTTCTATTTCGATATCCTCTACCTTGCTGACTATCGAGGTCTTTCTCTCGTCGCCATATTTTTTCTTAAGCTCAACGGCCTCGTCTTTTACTATTTCCAGGATCCTTTTTTCGCTTTTCAAGATTGCCTTATACATTTCTATTTTCTTTATAAGCTCGAGATATTCATTTTCTATCTTGTTTCTTTCAAGCGCGGTCAGGCGCTGTAGCTGCATTTCAAGTATCGCCTGGGCCTGGACCTCACTCAGGTCAAAGTTTTTCATTAACGCTGCCAGGGCGATCTTTGGATCCTTTGATTCTCTTATGGTTTTTATGATCTGGGTAAGGTGGTCCAGCGCTATCTTAAGGCCTTCCAATATATGGGCGCGCCTTTCAGCTTTATTCAATTCAAACTGGGTACGCCTGCGTATAATTTCTTTCCTGTGTTTTATGTATGCTTCTAAAATTTCTTTTAAGTTCAGGACCTTCGGTTTATTATCTACGAGCGCCAGCATGATAATGCCGAAACTCTCTCCCATCTGGGTGTGTTTATACAGCTGGTTCAGGATTATCTCCGCGTTTTGGTCGCGCTTTACCTCTATAACAATCCTCATGCCCTCCCTGTCAGATTCATCCCTTATATCGGAAATACCTTCTATCTTTTTATCCTGGACGAGGCCGGCTATATTTTCTATGAGTTTTGATTTATTTACCTGGTACGGAATTTCTGTGACAATTATCGCTTCTTTGCCCAGTTTTTGTTTTTCAATGCTCGCCTTGGCGTGAATTTTTAAAAGTCCCCGGCCTGTTTCATATGCTTTCTTTATCCCTTCCCTGCCGCATATAATTCCGGCTGTAGGGAAATCCGGGCCCTTCACGATCTTCATGAGGTCCTTTATGGCAGTCTCGGGGTTATTGATCAATTCTACTATTGCGTCAATTATCTCGCTCAGATTATGCGGCGGGATATTTGTTGCCATGCCTACGGCAATTCCGCTCGAACCGTTTACCAATAAATTCGGGAGCCTGGCGGGCAATACTGTAGGCTCCTCCAGGGTTTCGTCAAAATTAGGGATGAATTTTACTGTGTCTTTATCTATATCAGTGAGTATCTCATCAGCAATCGCAGCCATGCGCGCTTCAGTGTAACGCATAGCGGCAGCCATGTCTCCGTCAACCGACCCGAAGTTGCCCTGGCCGTCTATAAGAGGATACCTGAGCGAAAAATCCTGAACCATCCTGACTAAAGAATCGTATACAGCTGTATCGCCGTGCGGATGATATTTGCCGAGACAATTATGAGACACCATTCCATTAGCAATAAATTCATGGTGGCTATCAACTTGGATATCATAAGTCTTTCCAGCGGGAAGCTCCTCTATACAAGAAACCTTTAAAAAATAAATATCATCTTTTAGCACACCGCTAACAAAGTTGGCCAATGGAGAGCCTATCCTGTTTAATTTCTCTCCTATTTTCCAATCTATGACCTGGCATTTTCTTAAAGGTTTTTCAGCGAGATCTTTGGAATATCTTATCTTTGCCCCTGTCGGATACTTTATGCCCATTCTAAATTTGGTACCAGTAATGGTATTATACCAACCGCTTCCAATATGTTTTTCGCTAAGTTCTTCAAAAATATTCCTGCCTCCATATGGAATAATATCATACTGTGAAGGAAGCATTCGATGAGTAATCATAGCGCGTAATCTTTTATTCTTTTTCTCTCCAGTAAGAGAAATGTTAGACCCTAATAACAACGCATTAGAACTGCTGAATTCTACGCTATAAAAAGCTTCTCTGTTTAGAATCGGCCTGCCCATTACATAACCAGAATCAGCGCGTTCTGTTTTATATTTTCTGCCGAAAATACCTTGATGCTGTAAAAGCACTGTTAGACCATCTATCAACTTCTCTGAAACTGAGCCATAATGTACAATATTTCTTTCGCAATGAACACTGCCATCTCCTTCAAGAAGCCCTGCAACAAAAGCAAATATCACCTTTTTAGGAGAAGTAAATATCTGGTTTGGAATCTTTTTGGTGGGCGCTTTAATGCCTTCGAGATGAAAATTTGTCATAAAGAAATCATTTATGGCCTTTTTATTAATCCTTATCTGATAACCCTTTTTATAAGGCTCTCCACTTTGTGTAAGGCCTTGATATATTTTCTCTTCGATATTTGGTTCATAGCCAAATTCTTGCCTGAATATTCTTCTTGCTTTTTCTATAACGCTTTTATTGGTGGAATAAAAAAACATCCTATCGCCTGACCTGCCGCTAGGTTTTTCTACCCATCCATCTGATATCAAGAGCCCCAAAAGATATGATACGTTTTCGGTTAGACGGCACGGATGCTTTATGGGCGCCTTTTTTAACCGCGCTCCATTCTTGATTTCAGGATAATGCGCTCTAATAACAATATAATCTTCCTTGGTCAATTCTCTTGCTTCTTTCCATACAAATTCTAACTTGTCATTTAATACCTTAAACTTCTGCGAAGGAGTAACAGTATTGTTTGTGCCGTTATCCAAAGTTATTTTTAAAAGTTCTTTTTCTGGCATTTCATATAATTCTGTAACAGCCTTCAAATCATTCTGCGTATATACCTTGTCTCCTCGCTTAATATCTTGTATAGGAATCAATCCATGTTCAGTTAATATAAGCGTACCTTTAACAAAACATTCTCCGACGATCCTGGCCGACTTCTTGTAAGGCTTGGAATGCTCCAGGCCAAGCTCTCTCATCGCATAAAGAATTCTTCGATGGACAGGCTTTAAGCCATCGCGCACATCAGGCAGCGCCCTCCCGACAATTACGCTCATGGCGTAACTTATATACGAGGCTTTCATCTCGTCTTCAATATAAACAGGAACTACTTTTTCATTTTGCGCGTACATCTATACCTCTCTTAAATATCCAGGTTTCTGACCTCTAACGCGTGTTTCTCTATAAAAGCTCTTCTGGGCTCAACAGCGTCGCCCATAAGGACCGTAAACATTTCATTGGCTTCAACAGCATCTTCCATCATAACCTTTAAAAGAGTCCTGGTTTCAGGGTTCATTGTTGTTTCCCAAAGCTGTTCAGGGTTCATTTCTCCAAGGCCTTTGTATCTCTGTATAGTAAGGCCTTTTTTAGCAATCTCCCGCACGTAGTCAAGACATGCCTTGAGGGTATCCAGCTCTTTTGTTTCTTTGCCTTCCGAGATAATCTTGTAAGGTTTCTTTTTTTCTTTTTTGTCCTTTTTATCCTTTTCAACAGGCTGCGTATTTGCCTCTTCCAAAATATCAAAACCGAGTTTTTCTATTTTGTCCAGAACCTTTTCCAGATCTCTTGTGCCGTAAAATTCCACCATGCTCAGGGCTTTTTCGTCTATTACAGCATCCTTGCCAAGCTCCTTTTCCCTCTTATTCGCTGCCTTTGCCAATTCTTCATCATCATATAGAAACTGGGCTTCTCCCTCCACTTTTATCATAAAAAGGGGTAGTTTTTTGGTCTTTTTATGCCTTAAACCTATATATTTTGATAAATCCACTCCACGCTTGACTATGCTGGAAGAAAGCCTCTCAAACTCCAAAACCAGCTGTAATAGTTCTTTCAAGCCATTGCCGCTAAACTCTTTCTTATCCCCCTGCCTTGTAAGGCTAAGGCCTTCTGTGCCAAGTTCAAATAAAAGCTCATTCATTCTTTTTTCTGTTTCTATGTATTCTTCGCGCTTGCCTCTTTTAATCTTGTAAAGAGGGGGTTGGGCTATGTATATATGCCCTTTTTCTATCAAGGGCTGCATGTGCCTGAAGAAAAGCGTTAAAAGTAACGTCCTGATATGCGAACCGTCTACATCAGCATCAGCCATAAGTATAACCTTATGATATCTTAACTTCAGCATGTCAAATTCTTCGCCTATACCTGCGCCAAGGGCGCTTATGATGGTGCGTATTTCCTCATTGCTCAGGATTTTGTCAAGCCGCGCCTTTTCAACGTTTAAAATTTTGCCTTTTATGGGCAGTATTGCCTGGAACCTGCGGTCTCTGCCCTGCCTTGAAGAACCTCCTGCTGAATCTCCTTCAACTATATATATTTCGCAGATAGCCGGATCTGTTTCAGAGCAATCGGAAAGCTTTCCCGGCAATGCCATGGAATCCAAGGCGCCTTTACGCCTGGTAAGCTCTCTCGCTTTTCTAGCGGCTTCTCTGGCCCTGGCTGCGAGTATGGCTTTTTCAATTGCCTTATTTGCAACCGAAGGGTTTTCTTCAAAATATGCGCTTAAAGAATCGTTTACAATAGAAGAAACTATGCCTTCCACTTCGCTGTTGCCGAGTTTTGTTTTTGTCTGGCCCTCAAACTGCGGGTTAGGCACCTTTACGCTTATAACAACTGTCAGGCCTTCTCTTATGTCTTCGCCTGCGACAGATACATCTGATTCTTTAAGCATGTTCTTATTTTTGCAATACTGGTTCACAACCCTCGTGAGGGCGGACTTGAAACCGCTTAAATGAGTGCCCCCTTCTATTGTGTTTATATTATTTACAAAAGAAAATATGTTCTCGTTGTAGCCGTCATTATATTGAAGAGCTATCTCGCACGTAACATCATCTTTGGCGCCTTCAAAATATATAACCTTTTTGTGGAGCGCTTCTTTATTTTTATTAAGGTATTCTACAAACGATATAATGCCGCCTTCGAACCGGAATTCGTTTTCCTTGTCAGACCTTTCGTCTATTATTTTAATCTTAAGGCCCTTGTTTAAAAACGCGAGTTCTCTAAGCCTGGTGGAAAGGGTTTCGTAAGAATACTCTATGGGGCAGTTAACAAAAATTTCTTTGTCTGCTTTAAATGTGACAGTGGTGCCTGTTGTTTTTGCCTTGCCTACTACCGTAAGTTTTGAAGCAGTCCTGCCTTTTTCATATTCCTGGTGGTGGATCTTGCCGTCTCTTTTAACCTCCACCTCAAGCCATTCGCTCAGCGCATTTACAACGCTTACGCCTACTCCGTGCAAGCCTCCTGATACCTTGTAAGAACGGTGGTCAAATTTACCCCCCGCATGAAGCGTGGTAAGCACCACCTCGACTGCTGGTTTTTTCTCGCCTTTATGTATATCTACAGGAATGCCCCTGCCGTCGTCCGAGACGGTAACGCTGTTATCCACATGCACGGTTACGATAATATTCTGGCAATGGCCTGCCATTGCCTCATCCACAGAATTGTCCACGACCTCATAAACGAGGTGGTGAAGCCCACGGCTGGATATATCGCCTATGTACATGGCCGGCCGTTTTCTGACCGCGTCTACCCCTTCCAATACCTGTATAGTCGTCGCATCATACTTTTCTTGTTTTGGCATGCCTAACTTATCTCCCCTATTCTGAATCTTATATCTTCTACCTTTTCTTTGCCTGCTGTTTTCTGCATGCTGGCTAGGATGCTCTTTTTCTTTAAGCTCAAAATATATAGCCAGGATGAGCTGTCCACTTCTATAGTAAGGATATTTTTTTTAATCGCGACCGGCTTTGTGTGGGTAGCCGCGTTTTTGTCAATCGCATCATGCCACGCCCTTACAACATCTTCTCTTTGGCCGTGGGTTTTTGCGTCCAGTTTTTTTATTACCTGATTTATTACCCCGCCAATCTCTTCCGGCTTGGTGCCTTTTTTTCTCGTCATACAAGCTGCATCGGTAAAACCAGGTATAAAAACCAATCCTCTATTCTTATAACAGCTGGCTTGTCCGGTCCGAAAACCTCCAAAGCTATTTCATCCTGCGGTATAACCTTTAAAGCGTCCATTACATAGCCCGGATTAAAACCGACCGTAATCTCGTGGCCCTTATACACGGTGTCCAGCTCCTCTCTTACCTCGCCTATATTTGGGCTGGACTTTGAAACCACAATTTTATTTTTCAAGATCTCGAATCTCACAGATTGGGAATCCTGCGTAGTAAGAAGCGCCGCTCTTTTTATCCCATCCAGAAATAAGCCCCTATTAATAATGATCTTTTCCTGCGGCTCCTTAGGCACAACCTGTTCGTAGTTGGGGAAATCGCCCTCTATCAGCCTGGATATGACGGTTATGTTTTTCAAATCAAATTTTACCTGGTTTTCGCTGAAAACAATCTTCACGTCTCCTTCGTCGTTCAAAATCCTGTTTAATTCATAAATGGTTTTGGACGGGATAACAATCGCTTTATTTAAACCGTCTTTTTCTAAGTCTTTTTTTACAAAACTGAGCCTTTTCCCGTCAGTGGTCACTATCGCAAGCTTTTTGCCTTTAAACAAAAACAGCGCGCCGTTTAAAACATACCTTGTTTCATCGCGAGACATTGAAAAATGCGTCATGGCGATCATGTTTTTTAAAACGCTTTGTTTTATTACAACGCTCGGCTCATCTTTAAACTCCGGGAGTTTTGGGAACTCCTCTTTAGGCAGGCCTATTATCTTAAAAAAACATTTACTACATTTTATTACCATGGAGTTGTTTTTCATTGTGCTAATAGAGATATCCTCGTCCGGCAGTTCCTTTATAATATCATTAAACCTTTTTGCCGGGATTGTAATAGCTCCTTCCTCTTCCACCTCTGTTTCAAGCGCTGAAGAGATCCCTATATCAAGATCTGTGGTTGTAAGCACTACCTTGTTTTTTTCCGCCTCTATTAAAATATTTGATAATATAGGGAGGCTGCTTTTTGATGAAATTATGTTTTGGACATGCTGAATGTTTCTTAAGAACACCTGTTTTAATATTTTTATTTTCATTACTCTTCCCTCTTTTCTATTATCTAATTCAATTTAAGAGTTAGTAGAATTAGATAGTAAGCGCTGTTGATATGTTGAAAAGACCGAAACCTTGGTTTATTATTATAGTTATGAAATAAAAATAATCCACAAAAAAATAAAAATAATCCACACTGCTAACTTTTTATGTCCAACATCAGTTTTTGCAGCAGGTTTTTAACATTCTGGTTCTTTTTTAAATCAGCCTCAACTTTACTGCAGGCATGGATGACTGTCGAATGGTCTCTCCCGCCGAAATGATCTCCTATATCCGGAAGCGTAAGATCCGTCATTTCCCTGGCCAGATACATTGCTATGTGTCTGGGGTAGGCAACCTGCCGGGTGCGTTTTTTAGTCTTCATGTCAGATGGTTTTATGTCAAAATAATCAGCCACTTTTTTCTGGATAAGCTCCAGGGTGATTTTTTTAGAGTCTTCGGAACCCGCGTCTTTGAGTATTTCTTTAGCGAGCCCCAGAGTCACTTTTTTATTTTCCAGGGCAGAGTATGCTATTAATTTTATAAGGGCGCCCTCCAGCTCCCTGATATTGGTTTTTATTTTTTCTGCGATAAAATACAATATGTCGTCGGGAAGCTTTGAGCCGTTGCGCTCCGCCTTTTTTTTAAGTATAGCTATCCTGGTCTCAAAATCAGGCAGCTGCACATCTGTGACAAGTCCCCACTCAAACCTGGACACGAGCCTTTCTTCAAGGCCCGGGATGGTTTTTGGCGGCCGATCGCTCGAAAGCACTATTTGTTTATGGCCGTCGTAAAGAGCGTTAAACGTATGAAAAAATTCTTCCTGCGTGGCTTCCTTGCCTGCTATAAAATGGATGTCGTCTATCAAAAGCACATCCACGTTTCTATATTTTTCGCGGAATTTCTGGGTGGTCCTTGTTTGTATTGCGTTTATAAGCTCGTTTGTAAAGCTTTCGCTGGTGGTGTAAAACAATTTCAGATTCCTGTGCATGTCTGATATATAATGACAGGCTGCCTGCATCAGATGGGTTTTGCCCAGCCCTACCCCGCCGTATATAAATAAAGGATTATACGCTTTTGCAGGCGCTTCTGCTATGGCAAGCGTTGCGGCGTGCGCAAAGCGGTTTGAAGAGCCTATCACAAAGCCTTCAAACGTATATTTCGGGTTCAAGTAAAAAGGTTTTTTTTGCGAGGGTCTTTCCGGGGGCGCGACAGGTGTCTGGCTGAGGGATTTGGTTGATTTTTGCAGTTTCTCTTCTTTTATTTCAAACGTCACAGGTAAAACCTTGCCCACAGTTCTCAGTATAGCTATGTTCAGAATATCCCTGTAATGGTCGTAAATCCAGTCTTTAAAAAAATTCGAAGGAACCTGGATAACGATGCTGGTTTCTGTCACGCTGGCAAGCTTTGCCTGGGTAAACCAGTTTTCAAAGGCCTGCTCCCCTATTTCCTGTTTAGTGTATTCCAGAATCTTGTCCCAGAGATTTGCTGCGTCAAAAGGCATAAATTTATCCACAAGTTTTCAACATTATAGCATAGCTTTTCTGCTTTTCAAGATAAATCTTTTGGCCGCTTCTTTGTCTTTTTAGCCAGCTTTGGGTCTCTGGCGCAGAGAATGTTTCGCCGGCCGCTACGGTTTACGGCTCGTTTTTTATACTGAAGGTAGTCTTGACAGTATAAAAAACTTCGCCGTAATCCCTTGCGGCCTTATATGCAAAAGAATCTATTGATGCCGAAACTTCTCAAATGCGCCAGAGACCCAAAGCTGGCTAAAGCTATCTGCCAGCTATTTTGTCCTTGACGAGAAAAAACGTTATGTTATAATAAAACACTTAAAGTGAGGGGAAAATGAAAAAACATCTTACCAGAAAAAGCCTTAGAAAAGGGAAACGCAAGCACGGATTCAGGGCCAGGATGTCTTCTGCAACAGGCAGGAAGGTTATAAAGCGCCGACGCCAAAAGGGCAAACACAAGCTTACGGGTTAATGAGTTTAAACTCTTTTTTACGAGCAGAACACCTGAAAAAAAGTAGTGATATCAAGGCTGTTCTTGATAAAGGCATTTACTATAAATCCGGGCCGGTCAACATCTATATTCTTAAAAGACCTGGGGACGGCAAAAATAGAGCTGCGTTTATCTGCAAAAAGGCACTGCACCAGAAAAAAACAGTATTGAGGAACAGGATCCGGCGTATCCTCAGAGAAGCATATAGGAAAACAAGCCATTTTTTACCGTTAGGGAATAATATCGTAATAATAGGAACAAAAATTACCAAAGACACGCTTTCAACAGAAATAGAAAGAGAGCTTGCAGGTGTTTTTAAAAAGCATAGTAAAAAATAGTATCATATTTTATCATAACCATATATCTTCATTGATGTTGTGTCAATGCAGATTTCACCCATCTTGTTCTCAGTATGCCCTTGATGCAATAGAGGATAGAGGTGTTATGTTAGGCCTATTAAAAGGCCTGGGAAGGATTATGCGTTGTAACCCTTTTTCAAAGGGCGGTTACGATCCATACAAATAGGAGCTTATGGAAAAAAAAGTTTTAGTAGCAGTGACACTGTCAATCATCGTAATACTGGTATACCCGATGATCCTCGCCAAAATAAACCCTAATTTAGTAACCTCGGCTCAAAGACCGCAACTAGTTCAAAAACAAGGAATTATAGAAAAAACCATCGATAACAGCATAAAAGAAGCAGAACCTGTCAGCAGCCTGCCTTCGAATGCAGCAACAAAAAACATATCTACTGATCGGTATGAGGTAGACATAACTGATGTCGACGGATCTATCAGTAGAATCTTGGTAAAGGATGTTAAAAGGAAAAACGACGTCTTGCTTGTTTCAAAAGCGATACGTTCAGCAGGCCTTTTATCTATAGATGGAAAGGGCATATTAGCCGTATCATCATTGCAACCATATACAATACATAGTGATAGGCGAACCGTATCACTAGATAGTAAGGATATAAAAATAGAGAAAAATATCACATTTTTAAACAATAGATACGGTTTTGATACGGTTATAAAGCTTACAAACAAAACTTCTCAAACTCAGGACTTATCTTTCGACATTACTACAGCTTCAAATATCTCAAAAAAAGAAATGTTCGAAACCAGATATATTGAACTCAGCATCCATTATAGAGACGGCAGCGTTAAAAAAATAACAGGCAAAAAGCTGTTAACGCAAAGCAGGCTGTATAAAAACGACATCGACTGGGTCGTTCTCAAAAATAAATACTACGCGATAATAGCAAAACCTGATTTTGATGCGCAAGGAGTGTTTACAAAAAATATTTCAGGAGAACCGGTTGTGGGGTTTATTCTTGAAGACGACAAGATCGCAGTCGGAGAGGCAAGGACGTATAAAATAAATTTTTATGCAGGGCCAATGGAAATGAAAGAGCTTGCAAAACTTGACCCCGGTTTTACAAAGGCGCTGAATTTCGGATTTCTCACGAGCGTAAGCCTGATTTTATTGAGCATACTGCAGTTCTTCTATTCTGTTTTCCACAACTACGGGGTGGCAATACTTTTGCTCACGGTCTGCATGAACTTGTGTTTATACCCGCTTACACTCAAAAGTTTAAAATCAATGCAGAAACTTCAGGAGCTCCAGCCTCACATAGAGAAGATCCGCCAGGAGAATAAAGATAATCCGACCAGATTAAATAAGGAAATAATGGAACTCTACAAACGGTATAGCGTAAATCCTATGAGCGGCTGCCTGCCCATGATCTTGCAGATGCCTGTTTTTATAGCTCTTTATAATACGCTGTCCAGGTCAGTCGAACTCAAAAATGCGCCTTTTCTCTGGATTAAAGACCTTTCTATGCCTGACGCATTTTTCCGCATGGGATCCAGCATCCCTTTATTGGGGGACAGCATAAATCTATTGCCAATTTTGATGATAGGTGCTATGATATTACAGCAGAAGATATCCCAATCTACAACAGGCTCAAGCCAGTCAGAGCAGCAGAAGCTTATGTCGAATATTATGCCTGTGATGTTTGGGTTCATCTTTTATTCTTTACCGTCGGGGTTGGTGCTGTACTGGCTGACAAGCACACTTGTAACAAGCACAATGCAGTTTTTTATGTTTAAGAAAGCAGCAGCGTGATTTTTATGGAACACAATAGAATCAATATGATAAATAAAGATGAGATAGAAGCAGAAGCTAAAACTGCGCAGGAAGCAATAAAGATAGCTTTATCCAAACTAGGCCTTAAAAAGACAGAAGTTCAGATATCTATTCTTAGAGAAGAAAACAAAGGCTTATTTAGTATGCAAGGCACTAAATTAGCTAAGGTTAGAGTAAAAAAGAAGTTATAAATGATACGGTTGTGATACGGTTATTATGGGTAAAATAATCTCAGTTTGTAATCAAAAAGGCGGAGTTGGCAAGACTACAACAGTTGTTAATCTTGGGTATTATCTTGCTCATAAGGGCAAAAATGTATTGATAATAGATCTTGACCCGCAGGCCAATGCTACGAGCGGACTTGGGCTTGACAAATCAAAAATAGAAAAAAGCATATATGATATACTGATTAATAATCTAAATCCGACTGAAGCAATGCAGGAAGTCAATATGCCTCAGTTAAAGCTGATTCCATCCAATATCCACCTGACAGGCGCTGAAATAGAATTGGTAAGCTTTATGAACAGGGAATACAGGCTGAAGCAGGCTTTAAAAGAAATCGTAGATGAGTTTGATTTTATATTAATAGATTCGCCGCCATCTCTGGGCATATTGACTATAAACAGCCTGGCAGCTTGCAATTCTGTGTTAATCCCTATTCAATGCGAATATTATGCATTAGAAGGCCTTAGTCAGCTGCTGAATACAGTCAATCTCGTAAGGGAGAACCTTAATAAAGACCTGGAAATACAAGGGGTGCTTTTGACAATGGCTGATTACAGGACAAACCTTACTTCTGAGGTCATAGAGGAAGCGAAGAGGTTTTTTAAGGATAAGGTGTTTAATACCATTATACCTCGCAGCATAAAGTTAAGCGAAGCCCCTGGTTTTGGCAAGCCAATACACTTGTATGACAAGCACTCCATAGGGGCGAAAACATATCTTTCTCTGGCCAATGAAATACTTGGAGAGGGTATAGCAGAGGGTATAAATCAGATTTCTATGCAGCAAAATTAAGAGGTGACTATGCATCTGGAAAAAAGAGTTCTCGGTAGAGGCTTAGCAGCCCTGATACCTGAAAAACAGACAGCTGATAGTATGCAGGTGCTGGGATCAAGCATACAGCAGGGCGTCAGGAACATCCCCATAGAAAAGCTAAAAGCTAATAAATATCAGCCAAGAGAAGAATTTAACCAGGAAGCGTTGAATGATTTGGCAGCTTCTATTAAAGAAAAAGGGTTTATCCAGCCGATTTTAGTGCGTTTCAAGGATAATGAGTATGAACTGATAGCCGGAGAAAGACGGCTAAGGGCAGCGAAAAAGCTTGGATATAAGGAAATCCCGGCTATTATTAAGGAGGCCAGCGATCTGGATTCTTTAGAGCTTTCAATAATAGAAAATATCCAGAGAGAAAATCTTAACTCTATTGATCAGGCAAAAGCATATAAAAGACTGCAAGATGAATTTGACATGACCCAGGAAAAAGTAGCTGATACTATTGGAAAGGATAGAGCGACAGTAGCAAATATCCTCAGATTATTAAATCTTCCTGCTAAAATACAGGAATATGTTTCACGTGGAACAATTTCAATGGGGCATGCCAGGGCAATCCTGAGTTTAACCAAAGAAGCAGAGCAACTCAGATTGTGCACCAAGGTAATAAAAGATGACCTATCTGTAAGAGATACAGAGAGTTACGCAAAAAAGATGGCTCTTGCGAGGTCTAAGTCTAAAGCCAGTGAAAAAGACCCTAATCTCAATTCTTTGGAGCAGGAATTAAGAGAAATATTCGGGACAAAGGTAAAGATTTTAAAAGCCAAAAGAGGCGGCAAGATAGAAATAGAATTTTATTCTGACGCAGATTTGCAAAGAGTCGTAACTCTTTTAAAATCAAAGAGATAAGTGAGGACATAAGTTACGGAGGACAAAGTCCGACGTAACTTATAAGTCCGAACTTATTCCGAGCGAAGCGAGGAATCTCAGAGATTGCTTCGGCCTGCGGCCTCGCAATGACAAAGGAGACCAATGAACCAACAAGCATTAATTTTAATTAAACCGGATGGGCTTAAAAAATCTTTGACAGGAAACATCTTGACAAGACTCTCTGAGACAAAGCTTGAAATAGTAGCTGCTAAAATGGTGAGGGTGAACCGCGAGCTGGCAGCAGAGCATTACAGGCATATGAAGGAAAAGTCATTTTTTGAAGATCTGATCAAATATATACAGGGAGAGCTCCACGATAGACGTAAAGTCATGGCGATGGTCTATTGGGGAGAAGACGCTATTACAAAGATAAGGCAGCTTTCAGGCTCGACAAACCCCGAAGAAGCGGATCCTACGACTATCAGGGGTTCGTACGGCAGGATTACTACAAAAGGACTTTATGAAAACGTCCTTCATACGTCTTCCAATGAGGCTGAAGCAGAGAGAGAAATCAAGCTCTGGTTTCAGCCGGATGAAATAATAGTAGATTTATATCCTACTAAAACAATGACTATTGAGAAAGCAAAGAAAATCGTCTGGGCGTAATCATGATAAAAAGCATGACGGGATTTGGAAAAGGCGAGGCAAAAGGCAAATCAGGTATCTTTACAGCAGAGATACGCGCTGTGAACCACAGGTATTTTGACCTTTCTTCTAAAATTCCAAACGGGCTAGTTCTTTTAGAAGACAGGATCAAAGAACTGCTGCGTAAAGGCATAAAGAGAGGCAAGGTAAACCTTTTTCTTTCTTACCGTTCGCCTGAAAAAGAATCAGAGTCTATAGCGTTTGATAAAGAGGCGGTAAATAAATATTATAAAGTACTGTCCGAGATTAAAAAACGGATCAATACAGAAGAAGAGGTCAAGCTTTCGCACATACTGTCTTTTACAGATGTTATTGTCCGCGACGAGAAAGGTTTTGATATAGAAGTTATGTGGCCTACCGTAAAAGAGGCGGTTACCAGGGCAGCTTCTGATTGTAATAAAATGAGAGAACGGGAAGGAAAGGCTTTGTATAAAGATCTTTCTGCCAGGGCGTCCAGGATCTCCGGGGATATCGACAGCGTTTCAAAACTTGCGCCAGGCGTGGTAGCGGAGTATAAAAGCAAACTGGACTCCAGGATAAAAGATATTGTGAAGAATCAGGTCATAGACCAGGCAAGGCTGGAAACGGAACTGGCTATATTTGCTAAACAGTGTGACGTATCAGAAGAGATCACGCGCGCGAAAAGCCACCTGGAAGGCATGATAAAGGCCCTGGGTGCAGGCGAGGAGGCAGGCAGGAAACTTGATTTTATATTGCAGGAATTGAACAGGGAAATAAATACGCTCGGCGCAAAAGCAAACGACATAAAAATATCCAGGATAGTGATAAACATAAAAAGCGAACTGGAAAAAATGCGCGAACAAACGCAGAATGTAGAATGATGAAGAAAAAAGGCACCTTATTTATAATCTCCGCCCCGTCAGGCTCCGGAAAGACAACGCTTTGCACGAGGCTCGTGGAATCAGTTGACAGCTTATGCAGGTCTATCTCTATGACCACAAGGGCCCCGCGTCCGGGCGAAAAAGACGGGATGGATTATATATTTATCGAGAAACCGGAATTTCTAAAACGCCAGAAAAGAAAAGAGTTTTTAGAATGGGCCAAGGTTTTCGAGGAGTATTACGGCACGCCGAAAAAACATATACTGCACATGCTAAAAAGAGGCAGTGATGTTTTATTAAGCATAGATGTTCAGGGCGCTATGAAAATAAAACGGCTCGGGCTTGACGCCGTTAATATATTTATATTACCGCCGTCGCTGGCCATGCTCAAGGAGCGGCTTGTCAACCGCTCAACAGATTCAAGACAAGCAATCCGCCAAAGGCTTAACATCGCCAGAAAAGAAATAGCCTGCAGCCGGAAATACGATTATATTATTGTGAACAACAGGCTGGAGTCAGCGCTTGATAACCTGAGAGCTATTATTATTGCAGAAAGATGTAAAACTGAGAGGAGTTAAAATGTCTTACATGCCGGTAGAAAAAATTTTTAAAGGTTCGGACAGTATCTATAAAATCACAATACTTGCAGCCAAAAGGGCTGTGGAGCTGAATAACGGAGCTAAGCCGCTGATCAAAACCAACGCGACCAGGTTTTCAACCATTGCCCTGGAAGAAGTGGCTGCGGGAAAAATCACATATAAGGTTAAAAAGCAGGGCTGAAATGAAAACTAAAAATGTTATCGTCGGCGTTACAGCAAGCGTTGCCTGCTATAAAGCCCTGGATGTGATAAGCGGGCTGCGCAAGCTCGGGGTTCAGGTGACTGTTGTAATGACCAGAGAAGCAGAAGAGTTTATAAAGCCTGTTTTGTTTCAGGCAGTATCCGGGAATAAGGTTATAACGCATGATATGTTTAAATTGCCTGATGAATGGGATTCAGGCCATATCTCGCTCGCTGAACAGGCGGATTGCATTGCGATTATCCCTGCCACAGCTAATATTATAGGTAAAATAGCAAACGGGATATGCGACGATATGCTCACATGCGCTGTATGCGCCACAAAGGCCAGGATTTTGCTGGCCCCGGCGATGAATGAAGCTATGTATAGCAATAAAATCGTGCAGGACAATATAGTTAGATTAAAAAAACTCGGGGTTAATTTTACAGGCCCTGTCAAAGGCGGGCTTATGTGCGGCAAACAAGGCATGGGCCATATCCAGGACACGCAAATTATCATAAAGGAAGTGAGCGGCTTATTAGGATCATAGTCACAGCAGGCCCAACTGAGGAATCCATAGACCCTGTCAGGTTTATCTCAAACAGATCTACCGGCCATATGGGTTATAGAATAGCAGAGGAAGCGCTTAAAAGGAAACATAAGGTTACTCTTATAAGCGGCCCTACAGCTATTATGCCGCCCAGGGCGTGTAATTTTATTTCTATAAGGACAGCAGATGAACTCTTGGGGGAGTTAAAAAAAACCATAGGCAGGGCAGATTGCCTTTTTATGTGCGCAGCTGTAAGCGATTTTAAGGTAAGCGAAATCTCCAACAGAAAAATCAAAAGAACCAAACCTTTAAATATAAAGCTGATCCCAAACAAAGACATATTGAAAGAATTAGAAAGGTATCATAAACGTAAATTATTTGTAGGATTTAGTTTAGAAACAGAAAATCTGGTCAGGAATTCGCATGCCAAGCTAAAAACCAAAAAATTGGATTTGATCGTGGCTAATAGCCTTACAAAAAGCCATAACCCTTTTGGTAACAACAAGTTAGATGTAACATTAATAGATAAAAACAGGCATGTTTTAAAAATAAGGGATAGAAACAAGGCTTTTATCGCCCATGTTTTGCTTGACAAAATAGAAGAAATGTGGTATTTAAATAATAAATAAACTATGGAGGCGGCTTTGAAAAAACGCGGGTTTACCCTTATAGAGTTATTGGTTGTTATAGCTATTATAGGAATATTGGCAGGCATGCTTTTACCTGCGATAGGCCAGGCAAGGGAAAGAGCAAGGCGCACAAGCTGCATGAATAATTTAAAACAGATAAGCATATCGCTGCATTTATACGCTACGGATAATATGGAAAGATTTCCAAAAACTCTTAATGAGCTGGTAGACGGGGGTTATTTGGACACCCTGGAGATTTTTAAATGCCCGTCAGCCCCCAGCAGCGTACCTGACAATGCAGATAGCGGGGATTATTCATATAAGGCAGGGCTCACAGAATCAGCTGATTCAGGCGAAGCAATAGCCTGCGATAAGGCTGACAATCACAAAGGACAAGGCGGCAATGTATTGTTTGTAGGGGGCCATGTAAGATGGCAGCCTGCTTCCAAGGGTAAATGGGCGCCGCCGTTTTAATGAAAAAGTATTTTTAACAACGTGTAGCGTATTTTACAAAAAGCTACACGTTTTTTATTCGGACGAATCACGAACTCCTTAACCAATTTTGTCCCCGCTGCTTCGCTTTGCAAAGCAACGGGGACAAAATTCGAAGGCTATTTTGCACTGGCGACGTAGCCAAGAGGGAAGGCAGGAGTCTGCAAAACTCTTATTCACCGGTTCGATTCCGGTCGTCGCCTCCGGGCGAGTGGTGGAATGGCATACACGATGGATTTAAAATCCATTGGCCGCAAGGTCGTGAGGGTTCGACTCCCTCCTCGCCCACCATATTTAAAAAGTTTCGGGCTTATAGCGCAGTTGGTTAGCGCGCTTCCTTGACATGGAAGAGGTCACAGGTTCGAGTCCTGTTAGGCCCACCAGTGTTTTAGATAGTAATTGTATTTGAGGCTGAAGGGCTCGAAGTGAGTCCTGCTGGATGCGACAAAAGGAACATCCGGTTAGCAGGACGAGTGGCCGACCCGAAACAAAGTGAAGGGCGCCGAGTCCTGTTAGGCCCACCATTTTACAAAGCAACATTGTCGTTTTTCTAGTTGCTGGGGAATATTATGAAAGATAATTTAGACGCATTGCGGCATAGCTCGTCTCATGTAATGGCAGATGCTGTAAAGAGGCTTTTTCCTGATTCGCAGCTTGCCATAGGCCCTGCCATCGAAGATGGTTTTTACTATGATTTTGACAGAAAAGAACCTTTTAAGCCAGAGGATCTAGCAGAGATAGAAAAGGAAATGGCTAAGATTATAAAAGAAGACTTGGAATTCAAGCGTGAGGAAGTTTCTAAAAAAGAAGCCGCGCAACTATTTAAAAAATTAAAAGAGACTTATAAGTTAGAACTTATAGAAAAATTAGAAGGCGATACAGTTTCTATTTACAGGCATGGGAAGTTTGTGGATTTATGCAAAGGTCCGCATGTAAAATCTACAGGAGAAATAAAAGCATTCAAGCTTTTGAGCATAGCAGGCGCATATTGGCACGGCATTGAAACAAACCCTATGCTTCAAAGGATATACGGCACATGTTTTGAAACGACTGAGGCGCTGGAAGGGTATTTAAAGAAACAGGAAGAGGCGAAAAAACGGGATCATAGAAAACTCGGAAAAGAACTGGATCTTTTCAGCATACACGACGAAGTGGGGCCGGGCCTGGTATTCTATCACCCCAAAGGCGCGCTCCTGAGGATGCTGATAGAAGATTATGAAAAAAAAGAACACCTGAAACGCGGGTATCAGATTGTAATGGGGCCGCATATTTTGAAATCAGATATATGGATCACGTCAGGCCATTATGAATATTATAAAGACAATATGTACATATTCAAGACCGAGGGGGAGGAATATGTAGTAAAGCCTATGAATTGTCCCGGCCATATGCTGATTTATAAATCAAAGCTGCGCAGCTACAAGGATCTGCCTATTCGTTATTTTGAACTCGGTAATGTCCACAGGCGCGAAAAAACAGGGGTATTGCACGGGCTTCTAAGGGTGAGAGGTTTTACGCAGGACGATGCCCACATATTTTGTTTGCCCGGCCAATTGGAGCAGGAAATAATAGGAGTCATAGACTTCGTGATAGATACAATGAAGGTTTTTGGGTTTAATGATTACAAGATAGACCTTTCTACAAGGCCGCCAAAATCTATCGGCACAGATGAAATCTGGAGCCAGGCCACCAGCGCCCTGAAAAACGCCTTGGAGTCGAAAGGCATGAGCTATGGGATCAATGAGGGCGAAGGCGCATTCTATGGGCCGAAGATAGACATAATGGTTAAAGACGCGCTTGGCAGGCCGTGGCAATGCGCAACAATCCAGTGCGATTTTGCGCTTCCTGAAAGATTCGACCTTACTTATATTTCTGCGGACGGCAAAAAAGAAAGGCCGGTAATGCTGCACAGGGTAATATTAGGCAGTATGGAACGGTTTATGGGCACTCTTATAGAACATTACGCAGGCGCGTTTCCTGTATGGCTGGCGCCTGTGCAAGCCGCGATAATACCGATTACTGACCGCTCACATGATTACGCGGATAATATTTTCAGGCAATTGCAGAATGAAGACATCAGGGTTGAGGTGGACAAAAGAAATGAAAAACTGCAATACAAAATAAGAGAAAGCGAGATGAACAAGATTCCTTATATGCTGATAATAGGCGATAAGGAGAAAGAGGCCGGGACAGTCTCTGTGCGCGCCAGAAAAGAAGGCGACATCGGAGCGGTAAAGATAGAAGAGTTTATAGCTAGGGTAAAAAAAGAAATTAAAAACAAATGTTCGTAAAACATGCCGCGAATATTTGCTTAACATGAGAAAGGGGTGATTCGTATTTCAAAAGATTTAAGAATCAATCAAAGGATACGCGTAAAGGAAGTAAGGCTTATAGGCCCTGAAAGCGAACAGATGGGTATTGTGAACACCCAGGATGCCCTGCAAAAAGCAGAAGAATACGGATTGGACCTGGTGGAGGTTAGCGGCCAGTCGTCTCCGCCTGTCTGCAGGATAATGGATTATTCCAGATATAAATATGAACAGGAGAAAAAAGAAAAAGAGGCGCGCAAGCACCAGAAGACAGCGCATCTTAAAGAGATCAAGATGAAGCCGAACATAGAAGAGCATGATTATCAGACAAAATTACATCATATAAAGAGGTTTTTGGAAAGAGGGGATAAAGCGAAACTTACAATGACCTTTAGAGGCAGGGAAATGAGCCATATGGATATAGGCAAAAAGATTATGACGAGGGTTGTCGCTGACCTTAACGAAGTAGGGGAAGTGGAAAAAGGCCCGATGATGGAAGGCAGGAATATAATGATACATTTTATGGCCAGGCCGTCAACCAATGTAAAAAAATAAAGCCATCAAGGAGAAAAGAAGATGCAGAAATTGAAGACTAATAAAGGCGCCAGGAAGAGGTTAAAGCTTACAAAAAACGGCAAACTTATGCGATACAAACCGGGTAAGCGCCACATACTCACATCCAAATCTTCGAAAAGAAAAAGAAAAATGAGGAGATGTATGGAAATATTGGGCATGGAAGCAAAGATAACCAAAAAGTTACTGCCCTACGGCTAAAACAACTAGAAAATCGACAAGGTTGAATTTCTAAAAGGAGGTAATTAAATGTCACGCGTAAAATACGGACCGGCATCAAGGGCCCGCAGAAAAAGAGTTTCCAAGATGGCAAAGGGCTACCGTGCAAGCAGAAGCAAACTGCACAGAGTTACGGTCGAAACCGTGAAAAAAGCCCTTATGTACGGTACCAGAGACCGACGTGCTAAAAAAGGTACGTTCAGGAGATTGTGGATTTTGAGGATTTCTAATGCATGCAAAGAGCTGGGCATATCATACTCCAGGTTTATGAAGGGCCTTAAAGACGCTAAGATAGGTTTGAATAGAAAAATTTTAGCGGACATGGTTGTTAATGATATGGCGGCATTTAAGAAATTAGTGGCAGGCGTTCAGAAAAAGTAACGCTAGAGGCGAATATTATGCTTAGATTACAGCCAGCGCAATTGGTGGCCGTCAGTTTTCTTCTGGTCATACTAATAGGCGGAGCAGCGTTATCTCTTCCTCAGAGTTCTAGCCAGGGGCATTCTTTAAGCCTGATAGACGCTTTTTTTACAGCCACAAGCGCTACGTGCGTTACAGGGCTTGTTGTAAAAGATATAGGGAAAGATTTTTCTGCGGTCGGCCAGATGGTTATATTATTTTTAATACAGATAGGCGGCTTGGGTATTATGACCCTATCCACATTTTTTGCTATTATAATCGGCAGAAGATTTACCCTGAGGGAAAATGTTGTCATGAAAGGGGCGCTGGACAGGTACAGCGCAGAAGGCTTGAAGTCTCTTGTTGTGTATATCCTTTTTATTACCTTTGTTATAGAAATTATAGGCGCGCTATGCCTGTACTCGAGATTTGGGAATGCATACTACTCAATATTTCATTCTATTTCTGCGTTTTGCAATGCGGGGTTTTCTCTTTATCCAAACAATATGGAGAATTTCAGGAGCGACACAGTTGTTAATATGACTATGATGGCCTTAGTAATAGTGGGAGGCATTGGATTTGTGGTAGTAGTTGATGTCGGAAGATTTTTTAGGAATTTTTTTATGAGGATTTTTTTCCGAAAAAAACAGCAAGGCATGAACCTTTTTTCAAAGGTAAGCTTGCAGGCAAAGATAGTGGTCGGGATATCTTTAGTGTTGATTCTTCTGGGCGCATCTGTTTTTCTGCTTCTGGAAAACGGTAAAATGCTTTACGGCCTTGGGATAAAAGACAAGCTGCTTATATCTTTTTTTCAGGCTGTTGCGCCAAGGACAGCGGGTTTCAATACTGTAGCTATAGGGAATCTTGCCAGCCCGACGCTATTTTTTATGATGATATTGATGTTTATAGGAGCTTCTTCCGGGTCTACAGGAGGGGGCATCAAGACAAACACCCTGGCTGTACTGATCGGAGGGGCCTGGAGCATGGTGAAAAACAAAGACAACGTATCTCTTTTTAAAAGAACAGTACCCAAGGTTATTTTTAGAAAATGCGTTATGATAGCAGGGCTTGCAGGCGCATGGCTTGTGGTATTTACTATGCTTTTGAGTTTTGTTGAGGCCGGAAAAGAAGCGATGCCGAATTATTTCCTGAGGATATTATTTGAAGTTACATCTGCATTCGGCACAGTGGGGCTTTCAACAGGCATTACCCCTATCTTAAGTTCTTTTGGAAAATTTATTTTAATGTTGACCATGCTTGTCGGGAGGATTGGGCCATTGACTCTTGCATTGGCAATATCGGTCAAAGAAGATAAATTCTTGTACAAGTATCCTGAAGAAAAAATAATGGTGGGCTAAAAAAGCTTTAAGCTATAAGCTGTAGGAGGAGAAAATAAAATGAGACAGTTTGCGGTAATAGGCCTCGGCAGGTTCGGATTAAGCGTTGCTAAGACATTGACAG
>PCTH01000088.1 GCA_002771475.1 Candidatus Omnitrophica bacterium CG22_combo_CG10-13_8_21_14_all_43_16
TATAAAACTTATAAAAGAAAAAGGAATTTGGCTTGAGATAGTCAATTTAATAGTGCCTACATATAATGACACAAGAGAGGATTTTTCCAGGATGTGCGACTGGATAACCGAAAACCTGGGGCCGGATGTGCCGGTTCATTTTTCAAGATTCTGGCCTACGTACCGGCTGAAAAATTTACCGCCTACGCCTGAAGAATCTCTGATTCTAGCGAGAAACATTGCCATGTCAAAAGGCATAAATTACGTTTATATAGGCAATATCCCGGAGCACGAGGGCAATAATACCTATTGCCCTGCTTGTAAAAAGCTTCTTATTGAGCGGTTAGGTTATACAGTTACGCAAAATTATATAACTAGCGGAAATTGCAAGTTCTGCAGCGCGAAAATTCCGGGCAGATGGGATTAATATAGGGGAATATATGTTGAAAGATAAAATTACGCGTAAAGAGTTTTTTAAGATGACAGGACTTGCGATATTTACGGTTTTTCTTCTGCCCGGCCTGAAAAAATTAAATTTATTGAGGAAGCCGCATAGAGAGGCGAAATATTATAAAAAGCTGGCAGGGTGACCATGAAAAAGATAGTTATATTTGCGGTTATTTTATTTTTAACCTTTTGCCCTAATTCTTCTTCCGAAGAAATCAGAAAACCGGCTGTGGCAGGCGCGTTTTATCCTGCTGACAAGGCCGAGCTTATAGAACAAGTAGACGGATTTTTAGCCAATGCTAAAAAAATCGATATAAACGGCAGGATTCTGGCAATAATAGTGCCGCACGCAGGCTATGTTTACTCGGGCCAGATCGCAGGCTACAGCTTCAAGCAGCTGGAAGGCACGGATTTCAAGAAAATCATTATTATCTCGCCAAGCCATTATGTCAGTTTTGACGGGATGTCTGTTTATAATAAAGGAGCATTTGAAACCCCGCTCGGGCTTATTAAAGTAGACGAAGAGCTCGCCAATAAAATAATCCGGAAAAATAAACGGTTTATTTTTTACCCCCAGGCGCACCAGAAAGAGCATGCTATTGAGGTGGAGCTCCCATTTTTACAGAGCGTGTATAAAAATAAGGATTTCAGGATAGTGCCTATTGCCATGGGCGCGCCGTCTTCGGACGATGCCGGGATTTTAAGCGACGCGCTTTACGATATCATAGACAACGATACTCTTCTTGTCGTAAGCGTGGACCTTTCGCATTATTATCCTTATGATAAGGCAGTGGAGCTTGATGCCAGCGGCTTAAGCGCGATTGAAGCGCTTGACGCAGGCGATTTAGTCCAAAAAATCAATAACAGATCCACTGAAATAGACGCCCCTGTGGCAGTAGCGGGGCTGATTTTATTTGCGAATAAATATGGCGCAAAAGCAGAACTTATAAAATACGCCAATTCAGGGGACGCGACAGGCGATAAATCAAGGGTTGTAGGCTATTCGAGCATTGTCATATACGTACCAGGCGGCCTTGAGAAAAAGGGGGAGATGATAATGAATGACGAATATCTCAATAAAGAGGAAAAGAAAAAATTAATGGAAATCGCAAAACTTTCTGTCGCAGAAGCTGTGACAGGAGAAAGGCAGTTTTTGCCGGACGTCACAGAAGAGCGGCTCAAGGAAAGTTGCGGGGCATTTGTGACGCTGAAAGAAGGCGGCCGGTTAAGGGGATGCATAGGGTATGTCCAGGCAGTGAAGCCTCTTTACCAGACAGTGATTGATGTCGCAAAATCAGCGGCGGTTCATGATTACAGGTTTAATCCGGTGGCCCAGGATGAGCTCGGTAAATTAGAGTACGAAATATCAGTGCTGACGCCTTTAAAGAAAATAAAGGATATAAATGAAATAGAGGTCGGCAAGCACGGCCTTGTCATAAAAAGAGGTTTTAATTCAGGGCTTCTTTTGCCTCAGGTGGCGACAGAGTATAACTGGGACAGAGAGACGTTTCTTGAAGAAACCTGCAGAAAAGCGGGCCTTCCTTCTGATGCCTGGAAGGACAAGTCCGCGGAAATATACATTTTCAGCGCAGAGGTGTTTGGCGAAGAAAACAAATAGAAATAAAAAAAGCCCTTTTTTAAGGGCTTTTTTTATAGGCTATAAACCTAGAAGCTTACCGCTATTCCACGCCTCCTTGTTTTGAACCTTCTATAAATAGTGTATCACATTTTCTGGATAAAGCAAGGCCTGGAATTGGAAATTAATATAAAAATAAATATATTTATAACGCTTAACAATATACAGGTCTGAATAATCCCGAGTATCGGGATCAATATCGCGCCTATCGCTAACCCGCCTATGCAGGATCCGAGCAAATCTACTCCGTATAAAAGGCCTGTGGTTTTTGCCACATCTTTTGAATCTTTCAGCCATATTTTATTAGCTAGAGGGAACTGAAATCCGCCTATAGCGCCAGCTATCATAGGCATTATTACAAAAGCTATCTGGAGCATATTGCCTGTCCCGGGCTTCAGTTGATTTATTTTTGAAATGGCCGCAAGCATTAACGCGAGTATCAACGGATAGACGCATAACCATGCCTGGCTTTTAATATAAACAGATTTTTCATCCTCTATTCTTTCCATGAAACTTATAATCAAAAAACTTCCCAGCGCCAGCCCTATCATAAACGAAGCCAGGATAAGGCCTATCTGATGATACATATAACCGTATATGAATTGAAATGCGAGCAGTATAATCACCTGAAAACATATCTGGCTCATGCCGGTTGCCCCGACAGATACCAGGATCGGAAATTTTAAAGATGCCCTTGTCAGCTTCTGCGCCAATAACGCTATCATTAAAAAAACAAAGCTTGCCAGGATAAAAATCCCGATATTTATCTTATCAATATAAGGCAGGAGGTTTCTTGTGGCGTCAAAGAAGCTTATCCACAGTATCGCATGATAAAGATATCCTATGGGTTTGAAATCAGTATTTATCTGAGCGTTTTTGAATTTGGCGATGGCGCTTTCCACATATTTGATCCTTAAAGGGTCTAGTTTAAAGGGTATGTAATATTCTCTTACAAACTTGGTTTTAATATTCCTGTCCTTGAGCCTTTTTATGATGTCATTAGAATCATAAGTAAGCATGCCCGGTTCATCAGAGGCTATAAATGTCATTGTGTTCCCGGGGAGTATTTTTATATCAAAGAATTCTTTCTTAAGAGTATTGTAGATGCAGCTTAAATAGACAGCGTGTTCAGGGCTTATGTAGTTTTCCGAAGACAGAAGCCCGAATGAAAATATGCCTTTAGGCTCCAGTATCTTTTTTACTTCCTGAAAAAATTCCAGGGAATAAAACCTGTTCAGGCTTGCGGTATAAGGGTCGGGAAGGTTCAATATTACAGCGTCGTATTTATAAGGCGTTTTCAGGCTGCCTATGCCAGAGGCCTCTTTTACGAATAATCTCCCGTCCATATGGATTATATTTACCTTATTATCCGTTATCGGGGCCATGTATTTCTGGGAAAGGCTTATTACCATAGGATCCAATTCCACGTAATCAAGCCGATCTATTTTATATTTTAAGATCTGGGCTATAGAGCCTCCTGTGCCGCCTCCTATAAGAAGTATTTTTTTAGGAGAGGGGTGTTCCAGCATTGCATAATGCACGGATTCCTCGCTTGTAGCTATATCCCCTCCGGTAAACATCAGCGTGCCGTTTTCGTAGAAGCTGTAATCATTGCCAAATTTAGTTACAGTAATATTGCCGTATATGGAATCCGCGTTCTCCACGAGTTTCATGGGCCTGGATTGGAGCGCTCTCGTGAACCCATCCAGGTGCTTTGGCCAGTTAAATATTATTGTAGTAGAAAATATTACCAGATATGCTAGCTGGACCACGTTTCTGGTGAATAATATTGAAATAATCAGGTTAAGATTTCCTAAAATAAGCGCGTTTTGAAAAGGCGTGTAGGATTTTACAAGGAAGAATGTGTATATCAGGCCTCCGGCGGCGGCTCCAAGACTTTCGAATAAGTAAATCCTTGCCACCTGCTTGGAAGGAAGATTGTTATCCTTTGCAGCGATCCTGGTTATCAGGATGAAACTCAGGCCCAGCAACATGCAGATAACGGAAAGAGACGCAAAAGAAACGCTTATTATTTGCGTGAATCCTATGATCTGGCCGGCCTGAATTTTTAATATAGATTTTATAAAGCGTATGAAGAATATGTTAAGCGGCAGAACAATAGATATCGCAAGCTGTATATAAGACAGGAATTTTTCCCTGGAAGGGATGAAATCTACCAGCCTGCCCAGGACCAGGCTTCCGAAACTAACCCAGAAAAGCCACGAAGCAAAAATTATGCCCAGGCTAAGTTCATTGCCGTAAAATACGACAAGAAGCTCCCTGATAATTATTATCTGGCCTATCATTGAA
>PCTH01000036.1 GCA_002771475.1 Candidatus Omnitrophica bacterium CG22_combo_CG10-13_8_21_14_all_43_16
GTCGATTATGGTAGGCGTGGGAAAAGGAGCGCAGTCAGGGATATTGATTAAAAACGCCGAGGCGATTGAAAAGTGCGAGAAAATAACCCATGTCCTTACAGACAAAACAGGGACTCTAACAGCCGGTAAACCAAAGGTAACCGCTATTATTACGGCAAATGATTGGGATGAAAAATCATTGTCGAGCATAGCGGCTTCTATCGAACAGAGTAGTGAACATCCTTTAGCCCGTTCAGTAGTTGATCATGCAAAAGAGAAAAACTATGAATTGGCGTCAGTAGACGGCTTCCAATCCGTAACGGGGGAAGGAGTCAGGGGCAAGGTTAATGGTAAAGCAGTCTTGCTCGGAAAACAAAAATTTATCGAAGACAGTGGGGTAACTTTACCAGACGAATTAAAGAAGAAGTCCGATGAACTTCAAGAAAAGGCCGAAACGGTTGTTTGGGTGGCTGTTGATGGACAAATAATAGGGATGCTCGGAGTTTCAGACCCCATAAAGAAAACAACCCCTGATGCTATCCGCGCTTTGCATAAGATGGGTTTGAAGGTTGTCATGCTGACGGGCGATAACGAAAGAACCGCGAAAGCCATTGCGAAAGAATTGGGCATCACTGACGTGTATGCCGGACTGGAGCCAAAAGATAAACAGGAGATTGTAAGGAAGCTAAGGGGCGAAGGCGCGAAAATAATGATGGCCGGGGACGGCATTAATGACGCGCCGGCACTGGCTGAAGCTGATGTCGGTGTCGCTATGGGCACGGGAACAGACGTGGCAATTGAGAGCGCGGGGATCACCCTGGTCAGGGGAGACCTTGATGGAATTGTCAAGGCGCTGCGGCTTAGCTGGGGAGTTATGCGAAATATCCGGCAAAACCTGTTTTTCGCTTTTATTTATAATATGATAGGCGTTCCTGTGGCTGCGGGCATACTTTATCCGTTTTTGGGGTTGCTTCTGAGCCCTATGATTGCCGGCGCGGCGATGAGTTTTAGCTCGGTCTCAGTGATCGGGAATTCCCTGAGATTACGTAAATTGAGATTATAACTATAAACAAAGGAGGGGGCAATGCAGATAATAAAGAAGTACCTTATCGGTTTTGTTATTTTTTCATTTTTTTCAACCCTTTCTTATGCGCAAACAAAATACGAAAAAGCAATTTTTGCCGGCGGATGTTTCTGGTGCATGACGCCTCCGTTTGAAAAACTAAAAGGCGTTATAAAAGTGGAATCAGGTTATACCGGTGGCACAGGGGAGAATCCTACTTACCATGATTACGCAAGGAAAGGGCATATCGAGGCCGTGGAAGTTACCTATGACCCGTCTAAAATAAAGTATTCGCAGCTTCTGGATGTATTCTGGAGACAAATAGACCCTACCGATCCGGCGGGACAATTTTGCGACAGGGGGCCGCAATACAGGTCGGCGATATTTTACGGAACACAGGAAGAAAAGAGTTTAGCGCAAAAATCAAGAGATGCGCTTGAAAAATCAGGAAGATTCTCCAAGCCGCTTGTTACCGAATTTATCAAGGCTTCGACATTTTACAGGGCAGAAGAATATCATCAGGATTACCACAGGAAGAATCCGGTACAATATAAGTTTTATCGTTTTAATTGCGGCCGCGACCGGTACTTAAATAAGGTATGGAGGAAAGATAAAATGGTTAAAAAGTTTACCGGAGAAGAACTGAAAAAGAAGCTAACGCCTTTACAGTATAAAGTAACGCAGGAAAACGGGACAGAGCAGGCATTCCACAATGAGTACTGGGACAACCATCGAGAAGGTATCTACGTTGATATAGTTTCCGGGGAGCCGGTATTCAGCTCTGCCGATAAATTCGAATCAGGCACAGGCTGGCCTAGTTTTACAAAGCCGCTTGAACCGGAAAATATTACAGAAAAACAGGATAATTCCTTTTTTATGAAAAGAACGGAAGTCAGGAGCAAGCAGGGGGATTCTCATCTTGGCCATATTTTTAATGATGGCCCTGCGCCTACCGGGCTTCGTTATTGTATTAATTCTGCCGCGCTTCGTTTTATCCCCAAGGAGGATTTAGAAAAAGAGGGTTACGGAAAATACGAAAATCTTTTTGAGAAACAAAAGTGATCAGTATTATAGTCCCCGTATACAATGAAGAGCGCACATTGTCTAAAGCCTTCGCTGATTTACAAAGACTTTCCGGCGAGGCTGAGCTTATCTTTGTGGATGGAGGGAGCATAGACGGAAGCCCGGAACTATGCGAAAAGCTCGGCAAACTATATCGCAGTGAAAAGGGCCGGGCGCAACAGATGAACAAAGGAGCGTGCTTGGCCGAAGGCGATATCTTATTGTTCCTGCACGCAGATTCGATCATTTCTCCCGAGGCGCTTTCGTCCATAGAAGGGTCAGTTAAAAGCGGCGCTTTGACAGGCGGCTGTTTGACGCAAAGGCTCGACAGTGATGCCCTCATATACAGATTTATAGAAAATTTTGGCAATATACGGGCGCGCTTTACCGCGATATTCTACGGCGACCAGGGTATATTTGTGACAAAGGAGGCTTTCTCCCTGCTCGGCGGTTTTCCTGAAACCCCGATTATGGAAGACGTTATCTTCTCAAAACGGCTTAGGAAATCGGGTCGAACGCGGGTTCTTGAGGATAAGATAATCGTATCATCTAGAAGGTGGCAGGCTGAAGGCGTTTTAAAGGCATGCGCGCGTTACACTCTTGTAAATATTTTATACAGGCTCGGCGTCCCATTACAAAAGATAAAAAATTTGTGCAACGACCTGCGATGAAAAGAAGGCTGATCATATTCGCGAAAGAGCCGCAAGAGGGCCTGGTAAAGACCAGGTTGAGGAGCTTATTATCCGCGAAAGAATGCTCGGACCTGTATAAGGCTTTTTTGAAGGATACGGTATCTGTGGCCAAGAGGGCAGCTTGTGGCGAAAGAGTCATTGCGTATGAATCCTTCGGCAGGTCGCCGCAGTTTCTAAAGAAGATGGCGCCGCAATTTAAGTTCTATAGGCAAAGAGGCGCTGATCTTGGCGAGCGAATGCACAATGCGTTCAGCGATTTGAATGAACTGCGCGGATGGAAAACAGTTATAATCGGTTCTGATATACCCTCGATTCAGGATACTCTTATAAATGATGCGTTCGCTTATCTTGAAACTTATGATGCGGTATTCGGATCGAGTGGCGACGGAGGATATTATCTCGTAGGCATAAATAAGCCTTGCGGAGGCCTTTTTAAAGGCATAAAATGGAGCTCATCGGTTGTTATGCGGCAGACGCTAAAAAAATGCATACAATTGAAATTGAAGGCCAGGCCGATAGGAACACATGATGACGTTGATTCACCCGAAGCTCTCGCGCGGCTAAAAAACAGTTTAAAGAATAGCCCTGATAAAAAGACAGCGAAATGGACAAGAAGATTCTTAAAAATCTCATAAAGATTGTGATAGGGATCCTGGCGGTAGCGGGCGCATGGTGGATGATCAATTGCAACTGCGTCGATATAGGCAAGCTCACACCGGCGTCAGCGAGAGATTATATACAGGGTTTCGGGAGCCTTGCCGTACCCATATACATAATTGCCTATGCCCTGAATACCATATCGCTCGTACCACCCATAGCAATACTTTCGCTTACGGCTGGGCTCGCATTCGGAAAGATATGGGGCGCGATTTATCTCATGACAGGCGCGATGATCGGGACGGGCGCGACCTTCTGTATCTCAAGATTTTTTGCGCGATCTCTGGTAGAGAACATGCTGAAAGGCAAAGGGAAAAAGCTGGACGAAGAACTGTCGAAAAGAGGTTTTATAACAATCCTGTTCTTCAGAATCGTACCGCTCGTCCCGTACGAGGTCCTTAACTATGCCTGCGGGCTTTCAAAGATTAAATTCAGGGATTATTTTCTCGCCACGTTCTTAGGGATTATCCCCGGGGTAATTGTCTCTGCATTTTTCGGCGGAAGCCTCGGCGAGATTAAAAGCATGCGCGATATATTTTCCCCTAAATTTCTTGTAGCCATAGGGCTTATGATATTTATTATGGCGATCCCGATAATTTATCGGGTAATCCGCAAACGCACTGTCTGATTATGAACGCATTTTTAAATATCTTAGAAAAACATGAGATAGATATAGATATTCTCAGAAGACGGCAGCTGACCACGCTTCAGGTCAACATGGGAAATCTTTGTAATCAGAGTTGCAGCCATTGCCATATAGAGGCGTCCTCCAAGGGCAAGGATATCATGTCAAGGAAAGTTGTTGACGATATCCTGATTTTTTTAAAGGGCAACAAGATACAGACACTGGATATTACCGGAGGAGCGCCGGAATTAAACCCAAATTTCGAGTATTTCGTTGAAACAGCGAGGCCTATGGTTGAGGAGCTTATCGTACGATCCAATTTGACGGTATTGCTTGAAAAAAAGAAAGAACATTTACCGGAGTTTTTTAAGTTGAATAAAGCGCACCTTATCTGTTCTTTGCCTTGCTATACAAAATCAAATGTGGACCGGCAACGCGGGGCAGGAGTATTCGAAAAAAGCATAAAGGCGCTAAAGCTGCTGAACGGGACAGGTTTTACAAAGAGAAAAGACCTGCAATTGGATTTGGTGTATAACGCTCTGGGGGCATATCTGCCCGGCGCCAGGAGTCGTTAGAAAAGGACTATAAAAAGGCATTGAAGGATAGTTTCGGAATTGAATTCAACAGGCTTCTGACGATTACGAACGTGCCCATTAAGAAATTCAAAGATTACCTGGATTCAAATAACGAGTACGGGGAGTATTCTGATATTCTGGAGAATAATTTTAATCCTAAAACCATAGAGGCCTTGATGTGCCGCACTTTTTTGAGCGTCGGGTTTGACGGCAGGTTATATGATTGCGATTTCAACCTTGCTCTCGGGTACGGGCTTAAAGATGCCGAAGGCAAATTTATGACTATTGATAAATTAAACCTGAGGGATCTGGAAGAAAGAGAAATCGTCACAGGAGAGCATTGCCTGGCGTGTACTGCCGGAAGCGGCTCGAGTTGCCAGGGAACTCTGGCGGATGAAAATACCTGTTGTGAGGCGGCAGTAAAGGAAGACAAGAAGCAGGCGGTGAAGGAGTATTACGGAAAGGTGTTTAAGACGCAAAAAGACCTCAAGACAAGCGCATGCTGTTCCATCCAGGCTTTCCCTGAACCAGTCAAATCTATTATAAAAAACATTGAACCTGAGATATTGGATAGATTTTACGGTTGCGGCTCCCCCATTCCGCCGCTTTTGGAAGGATGCAATGTATTGGATTTGGGATCAGGAACTGGCAGAGATGTCTATATTGCTTCAGCGTTAGCCGGAGAGCATGGCTTTGTGACCGGAGTCGATATGACCGATGAACAATTAGAAATCGCGCGAAAGCATAAAAATGCGCAGATGAAAAGGTTCGGATTTAAGCGCTGTAATGCGGATTTTAAAAAAGGCTATATAGAAGACCTGAAAGAATGCGGCATCAAAGATGATTCACAGGATGTAGTCATTTCTAATTATGTCATCAACCTTTCTCCCGACAAGAAAAGTGTTTTTTCAGAGATTTTCCGCGTGCTTAAGCCGGGAGGAGAACTCTATTTTTCCGACGTATTCGCTGACAGGCGGATACCTGAGGATATAAAGAACGACCACGTGCTTTACGGCGAGTGCTTGAGCGGGGCAATGTATATTGAGGATTTTCGCCGCATGCTAAGAGAATTGAGGTGCTTGGATTACCGCGTTATGTCAAAAAGAAATATCAATATAGAAGATTCTGAAGTCGCGGCTAAAACAGGTAATATCGTATTTTATTCTATGACTATTCGCGCTTTTAAGTTATACGACACGGAGGATCTCTGCGAGGATTTTGGGCAAGCAGCCTATTACCAGGGGACTATTCCTCATTATCCTCATCACTTTCAATTAGACGACCATCACCTATTTATTGCCCACAAGCCTATGCTGGTATGCGGGAATACCGCTTCAATGGTAAGCAACACTCGCTTTGGAAAGCATTTTAAGATTCTGGGAGATAGAAAGGTTCATTATGGTTCGTTTGTATGCGGATCCGCAGCGCAGAAAGCCGGGAATGGCGATGCTCCAAGCGGAGGAAGTTGCTGTTAGAGATCCTTCCCGGCTCAAATTACGGCAGCGTTCTTAAAAAATAGAGAGAGGATTTTATATGGATATTGGCATGGTTACCGATAAAAAGATGCGCGTATTGGTCATAGCCGGGAGTTCGCGACGCGTGACAAATTGTCCGGCAGCAGACAGTAAAGCCAAATTCTTTGCCGAGCGCGCAAAAGAAAAAATGCCAAAGGATTGGGTCATAGACATATTCAATGCAGGCAATGACTACGTATTGCCCAAGATTCAATCGTGCAACGCTTGTGTCAGCACTTCCATGGCTCTTTGCGTATGGCCTTGCAATTGTTATGAGCGTCATAGTTTTTTTGAACCTGACTTGATGTGGGACGAAGATTTATACGGACGCATATATGCGGCAGACGCGATAATGGTCTGCGCGCCCGTAAACTGGTATAATGTAACCAGTTCGATAAAGCTGTTGTTCGACAGGCTTGTTTGCGCGAATGGCGGGAATCCGGACGAGAAACTCATCGGCCACAAAGACGGCGCATTGGCCGCGCAGCTGGAACACAGTCCAAAATGGAAGGAGTTATCCGTTAACCACCTTGAAGGACGGACTGCGGCATTTTTTACGTATGGCGATGAAGGCGGAGATGAACCAGCCGATGATGGACGGCCTGCCATATTGAGGCATAAGGAATATTTCGATCCCGCGGAAGAGGCAAAGATGGGGTATGTTTCGTATTTCTATGGTCCAGTTATTTGGCAATGCCGCCATAGCGGCATTGAAACCCCGGAACGGCTTATTAAGCAGGTTGCTTTTGGTAAAGGCGGTAAATATAGCGACAACCAGATCGAAGAATTAAAAGAGGATAAGGCGACTTTGGATGAATTTGATGCGTGAGTGAAGGATGTCGAGGAGTTTGTCCTGAAGAAGGGTAAGGTACCGCCTTCAAAATATCCTGTTCCACTGAGAAGGCCCGATTCAGATATGCGCCCATTTCTTCGACAATTACAACTATTGGTAAGGATGGTGCTGGGCAATCTGTGGCTACATTCAGCAGGGTATTTTGTATCGAGGTATTATGCAAAGAAATTGCGATTATACAAGGATTGACAAATGCTATAGGGAGCAATGCTGATGCGCGCTGTTCTCTTGATCTCAATAGCATCGTTCGTTGTTATATATTGGCTTGAAAGTATATTCCCGTATTTTACATCCCGCCACGATCGCGTAAGACACGGCGTTTCAAATATTGCTTTAGGCGGTCTCAATGGTGTCGTTTCCGGTTTCCTCTTTCCGATAATGATATTAAACGGGATAGAATGGGCGCAGACCAACTCTTTCGGCCTGCTTCATTTTATTAGCGGCCCGCCTTTCATAAAAGCAATATTAGCGTTTGTGTTTTTTGACTTATGGATGTATCTGTGGCATCGCGCCAATCACAGGGTAAAGTTTCTATGGCGTTTTCACCGGACCCATCATACAGACTGTGAAATGGATACCACCACCGCAATACGCTTTCATCCCGGGGAGATAGCATTATCATTTTTGGCGCGCTTTGCAGTGATACCGCTATTGGGCATAAGCTACCTCTATTTAGTTATTTACGAAGCATGTCTTCAGCCGATAATCCTTTTTCACCATAGTAACGTAGCTTTCCCGGAGAGATGGGATCGGATATTTCGCGCATGTATCGTTACGCCCAACATGCATCGGGTTCATCATTCGCAGGAAGGGCCGGAATTTAATTCAAATTATTCAAGCGTATTTTCTTTCTGGGATCGCATCTTCGCGACTTTTAAAAGGCGAGAGGATACCCATAAGATTATATTTGGTTTAAAGATATTGCAGGATACGAAATGGCAGGGGTTGAAGGGGATGTTGATTACCCCTTTCAAGTGATGAATGGGCATTTCGGTAAGGGATAGAACTTTCTAAAACCCACAATTTGCTTGTTTATACCAGCAATTTAGTTATAATAAATACGAAAAGTTTCACTTGGCTCATACGAGATGGAATTCCATCCAAGCAGTATTCTCCTAACAAAGAAAGAGGGCAAATGATCGAAATCAGGAATGAAGGCATAATACTGGAGAGTTCGCGTAATGCATTTGATGGTCAAGCAGTCTTGAATCCCGCCTGCGTAGAGGCTGGCGGCGTAACTCACATGTTTTACAGGGCAGTGAGGCAGGGCGACATGGTTTCTTCGATAGGCTACTGTCAGCTGGCGGACAATAAGGTCGTAAAGAGGCTCGACCAGCCCGTCCTTTTTCCGGAATATGATTATGAAAAAAAAGGCGTAGAAGACCCCAGGATTGTTTTTCTTGACGGGGTATATTACCTTTTTTATACTGTTTATGACGGGAAAAACGCTCTTTTTGCTTACGCTACAAGCACCGACCTTATCAATTTTGTAAAGCGCGGGGTAATATCCCCGCGCATTACTTATGCCGAAGCAGGCAAACTCCTCGGCTGTTCAAAGATAAGGGTAAGGGAAAAGTATTTTTTCTTTGAATCATACATAAAAGACAGGCAAGGTGTTGAGATTTTGCTATGGGAGAAAGATGCCTTTATCTTTCCTAAGAAATTTAACAATAAATTTGCGCTAGTCCACCGCATACTCCCGGGGATTCAGGTAATTTATTTCGATGATTTTAAGGACCTTACGGATGATTATTGGAGGGAGTATCTCAGGAATTTGGGTGGCTACGTCCTGCTCGATCCTGAATGCAAGTTTGAAACCAGGAATATCGGCGGCGGATGCCCGCCTATTGAAACCAAGGATGGGTGGCTTTTGATCTATCATGGCGTAGAGGACTCGATTCAGGGCAGGGTTTATCATGCGGCTGCGGCATTGCTGGACATCAACGATCCTACTAAAGTCATAGGACGCATGAAGCAGCCCTTGTTTTCTCCGACCGAGAAGTGGGAAAAGCGCGGGGATATAGACAATGTTGTTTTCCCCACGGGAACCATACTGAAAGACGGCAGGTTATATATCTATTACGGCGCGGCTGATAAGCGCATAGCGGCTAAATCTGTCGATATAAGCGAGCTTTTGGCGAAGCTCAAAAAATAATAATCGGAAGCTGTTAATTAAAAATGAACGAAACCTTTAAGATCATTTATTTATCCACTTTTCCTCCCAGGGAATGCGGCATAGCTACCTTTACCGCAGACCTTACGGCTGCGATGGATGATTTGCTAGAACCTGTCATAGAGTCAAGGGTAGCCGCTGTTAATATTGACGATATATCGCGTTATCACTATTCAAAAAAAGTTATTTTTCAGATAAACCAGTATTCTGAGCAGGAATACATTGCGGCCGCTAAAGCTATCAACCTAATGGACAAGGTCAAACTTGTCAATATTCAGCATGAATTCGGCATCTTCGCAGGCAAATATGGTTCATACATTATTTCTTTCCTGGAGGCGCTCAAGAAACCTTCGGTTGTGACTTTTCACAGCATCTTGCCTTCGCCCGATGCCGATCTTAAGCTGGTAGTCTGTTCGATAGCTGAAAAAGCAAGCGGATTAGTGGTGATGACTGATCTCTCAAAAGAGATCCTTGTCCGCGAATACGGGATAGCTGAAGAAAAAATCTCAATGATCCCTCACGGCATCCATTCCATGCCCTACACCTCTAGCGCAAAACCTAAGGCTGCCTTAGGCCTTTCAAAAAAGGTAAGCCTTTTGACATTCGGATTGCTAAGTAGGGGGAAGGGGATTGAATATGTAATAGAGGCGTTGCCCAAAGTTGTTAATGCCTACCCGGATATTTTATATATAGTTCTGGGGGTTACCCATCCAAATGTCCTGAAAGAAGAAGGGGAAAACTACCGTAAATTCCTGATCCAAAAAGTCCACGATCTCGGGCTTTCTTCCTATGTGAATTTTTATAATGAGTATGCTTCCGTGGATAAGCTCCTCCATTTTTTGAGGGCTACTGATATTTACATCTCAACCTCTCTCGACCCTAATCAGGCTGTTTCAGGCACGTTATCTTATGCGTTGGGTTCCGGGAGGCCGGTTATTTCCACCCCTTTTGCGCAAGCCAGGGAGTTCATTACCCCGGAGACAGGGATGTTAGCTAATTTCAGGGATCCCGGTTCTTATGCTGAAGCTATCATGAGGCTTTTGAAAGACGCTTCCTCAAGAGAGCAGCTTGGAAAGAATGCGTATTTCAGGACCCGCAATATGACATGGGAAAATATCGCTCTTGAGCATTTAAAATTATTCTCGAGATATTCCAGCGATATCGCCAAAGTCAGCGAGCGCAAAAAAATGCCCCGTATTAACCTTAATCACGTTCTCCGCCTGACAGATGATTTTGGGGTCATACAGTTCGCCAGGCTGTCTTTACCGGATGTCTCATCGGGCTATACGCTCGATGATAATGCGCGCGCCATGATAGTCGCATGTTTATATTATGACAAATTGGGAGGAGCGGTTAAAGCGGCTTATCCCGATAAGCAGAAAAGCGAATTGCTAAAGCGCATAGAGGTATATTTACGTTTCATTGAGTTTGTTTTATGCGAGGATAGCATATTCTGTAATTATGTAAGACCAGACAGGTCAATGGATACCGAGCTTAACAAAAAGGACAATCTTGACGATGCTAATGGCAGGGCTCTTTGGGCATTGACAGTTGCTGCTACGGCCGGTTACCTGCCGGACAGCGCAAGGGATAAAGCCCTTTTTTTATTGAGGAGAAGGATAGAAAAATACAAGATGTTTGAATCTCCACGGTCAACCGCTTTTTGCGCAAAAGGGATAAGCATCCTTTTAAAAAAGATACAGGAGATCGAAGGCAGGGACTTGAAAGAACTGCTGGTTGTCCATTGCGACAGGCTGGTGTCGCTTTATCGGGGCGTATCTTCCGAGGAATGGCAGTGGTTCGAAAATTATTTGACTTATTCGAACGCTGTTTTGCCGGAGGCCCTTATTTTAGGGCATAAGCATACCGGTAACGGGGAATACCTGGATATAGGCATCAAGACGTTGGATTTTCTGATAAGCAAGACTTTCATCGACGGTATATACAGGCCGATAGGCCAGGATGGATGGCATCATAAGATTGGGGAGCGCCGCTATTTTGATCAACAGCCGGAGGATGTGTCGGCGATGGTTTGCGCTCTTGCTACGGCGTATTCAATAACCGGAAAGGATTCTTATAAAAAGCTTATGCATGAAGCCTTTAACTGGTTTTTAGGCGATAATAGCCTCAAGCAGGTGGTTTACGACAGGACCACGGGCGGATGTTATGACGGCATAGGGGAAAGATATATCAATCTCAATCAGGGGTCTGAGTCCACTACGTCGTACCTTTTGGCAAGGCTTGCTATAATATAGGCCGGATAGGATAGATATTTTCCTGATGTTCTATTTATGATACAATATAACAAATTAGCAAATAAGTAATTGTCACAGAGAGCTGCTTATGGAAGCAAAAAGATTCGGAACTTTTGAAGGCGTATTCACCCCCACGGTCTTAAGCATCTTGGGCGTGGTGATGTATCTGCGTTTGGGTTGGGTCGTGGGCCAGGTTGGTTTAGCGGGAGCGCTTACAATCATCATTATAAGCAACCTGATCACGCTATGCACGGGGCTTTCCGTAGCGAGCATTACTACCAATATCAGGATAGGCACAGGAGGCGCGTATTCGATAATTTCCAAGTCTCTGGGATTTGAAGTAGGCGGGGCGATAGGGATCCCCCTATACATGTGTCAGGCAATTTCAGTAGCCTTTTATATCACCGGATTCACCGAATGCTGGGTTTCCATTTTCCCTCAACATAGTTTTATTTTAATCTCTGTAATAACCTGGTTTGTCCTTCTCCTCATTTCTTATCTCAGCGCAAAATTAGCTTTTCGGCTCCAATACGTTATTATGGGCATTATCGTATTTTCTCTTGTATCGATTTTTCTGGGCAAGAGCAAGCTGGATCAGGCTGTTGTTTTTTGGCATGGCATGGGGCAGATGGATTTCTGGAAAGTGTTCGCGATATTTTTCCCTGCGGTAACGGGTATTTTAGCGGGCGTAAGCATGTCAGGGGAGCTGAAACAGCCGGAACGCAATATTCCTATCGGGACGCTTCTCGCCATTGCGGTGACCTTTTGCATATATCTGGCTATGTCGTTCTGGTTTGCCTTTGCTGCCCAGCCTCAGGATTTGGTAAACAACACCTCTATCATTATTACCTTGGCACGCTGGCGTTTCCTGGTTATTGCCGGGATAATGGGCGCAACGCTTTCATCCGCGTTGAGCATGTTTGTGGCTTCTCCCAGGACGCTTTTGGCTTTAAGTAAGCACAGGATCATTCCTTTTTCTTCGGCCTTTAATCATCTGAGCGCGAAAGGCGAACCCACTCCGGCAATCCTTTTTACCGCGCTGCTCGCTTTGCTGACCCTTACCCTCGGGACCTTAAATACTATCGCAGGTATTTTGACCATGTTTTTTCTTATTACTTATGGAACCTTGAACCTAACTGTTTTTGTCGAGAAAATTACGGGCATAGTGAGCTTTCGTCCGACATTCAAGATACCAGTTATCGTGTCTCTGGTGGGAGGGGCCGGTTGTTTATACGCGATGTTTCTTATTAACCAGTTCTTCAGCGTTGTCGCGATAGCGGTAACCGTGCTTATTTATATTGTGCTTGTGCGAAAACATATCCGGCACAATTTTCCGGATGTTCGTAAAGGAATATTCATATTTATCGCTGAGCAGGCAACCAAGATTGCCTCGCAGCTCCCTTACCATCCCAAAATATGGAAACCGAATCTTTTGGTTCCAGTAGAGGAACCCCGTGATTGGTTAGGTATGATTGATTTTATAAAAGCGATTGTCTTTCCCAGGGGGAGGGTCGTTTTCTTTAATATCATAGATAAGGATACAAGCGATGAGAAAACAGCCGAAAGGAAAAAAGTTTCCGAAGAGCTTTTGTCTTTGGCTGCCCCGCTGAAAGAAGAAGATATTTTTATTTCTGCGTTTGCTGTTGACGCAAATGAATTTATGCAGGGAGCTACAACGGTAACGCAGACCTTGATGGGATTGCCGCTCTCCCCGAATGTATTGTTTGTCAGGCTCGGAGTAAACCAGGATAAAGACCATGAGATAAAAGATTTTATCGTCAAATCCGAGGCTTTGGGTTTGGGGATTATGATATTCAGGCTTCACCCAAAACTGGCGTTTGGCCAGAAGCAAGTGATTAATCTCTGGATAAGAAGGGGGAGTCCTAATATTAATTTGGCGATTTTGATCGGCTTGCAGCTGGAAAGAAACTGGGAAGGTAGATTGAGGCTTGTGCAGGTTGTAAATGACGACAGCGAAAAGCAGGAAACGCTAAGTTATCTTAATAAGCTGAAGAAGCTGATGAGGCTGTCGAGTGAAACAGAGATTGCGATTATCAGCGGCTCTTTTGAAGAATCGCTGCTTAATGCGCCTTTCGCGGATGTAAATATCTTCGGCGTATCGAAAGAATTAGACGCTTCTTTGATGAGGGGGATTTCCGATAAAATTAATACTTCAGCGCTCTTTTTAAAGGATTCCCATCAGGAAAGCGCTATTGTATAGAGGGGAGGGACAATAAATGATTGCCCTATTCAGCTTATTAATAATCATTGTACTGTCAATTATCGTAGTGAGAATAGGCTCTATCGCTTTAGAGCTTACCGGAATATCTTCCGAGATAGCGTCTTTTCAGGCGCAGTCAGCGTTCTCGGGAGTAGGCTTTACTACTGTTGAATCCGAGGCTATTGTTACGCATCCTGTGCGCAGGCGTATCATAAGAGTCCTTATTCTTTTGGGCAGCGCGGGAGTGACTACTGCTATCGCGACGCTCGTGTTGGCTTTTGTAGGACAATCAGGCAAGAGCGTTATTACAAGAGGAGAGGTATTATTATTAGGGCTTCTCTGTATATTTCTATTTGCACGCTCAAAATATATTTACAATGTAATGAAAATTATCATTACTAAGGCGCTTGAAAAATGGACTACCCTGCGTATCTATGATTACGAGCAGTTGTTTGGTTTGGGAGAAGGCTATGCAATAGCAAAGATTATTGTAAAAAAGGATAATCCTTGCTGCGAAAAGTCAATCAGAGACCTAAAGCCGCAACTGGAAGAAGTGCTTATTTTGGCTATTTATCGGAGAGCCGGCAGAAAAACACAATTCATCGGGGCCCCGAATGGCGACGTTATTCTTAAGGTAAACGATGAATTAATATGCTACGCCAAGGAAGATGCCATAAGTAAGATTTTTTCTCATAAAGCCTTATAATATGTACCTGTTTATGGAGTTATAGCAATGAAGAAAGTACTTGTTCTTATAGGAGCGGCGCTGCTGGTGGCAGTTGGCGGAATGAAGGTGGGATTTTCGTCGCATCAGGTGATAGTCGCGTCCGTTTTTTGCATCTCGATCATGGGCGTGCTGCTCTTCTGGGAGCTCCGTCTTAGTTTCGTTTTCTTCGGCGCGGGGCTGATGCTTGTCACGCGTTCTATAGACCTCGAGAATCTTATAAAGTTCGCGTCTCTGGATGTCATCCTGTTTTTGATCGGCACGATGATCATGGTGGGCATGCTGAATGACGCAGGTTTTTTCTATTGGGTCATAACGCGAATAATGAGGATAAAGAATATAACCGGAGGAAAGCTATTTGTGCTGCTTATGCTCATATCCGGGTTGTTGTCGAGTTTGATGGGCGAAGTCGCGTCCATCATCATAATGTCAAAGATAATCCTGGACATAAGCTACCTTATCGATGTCGAACCGGCCCCTCTGATCATGGCCTCGATTTTGGCTACTAACATAGGCTCTTCGGCGACATTGCTCGGCAACCCTGTCGGCATCCTGATTGCCGCGCGCGCAAATCTTACATTTGAAGATTTCCTGAAACATGCCTCTCCCACCACGCTCATAATTTTAATTATAACAGTAATAATACTTTTACTGTGGTATAGAAAAACCATAAAAAAGATGACCGAAAAGCTCATACCGTTAAGGGAAGACAACTTTTTTATGTCGCTTATAACAATAACTACGGACATAAAGACCAAGGTTAGCATAGGCATATTCGGCGCTATGCTTGCATGTATCTTCTTTCATCATAGAATGGAGGTTTTTTTCAATCTCGGAGAGAATAGCCTTCTTATGATAACCCCTATAGTGTTTGCCGGGATCGCCCTCTTGTACCGCCGCGACAGGATGCGGCATTATGTCGAACGGGAAGTAGAATGGACATCGGTTTTGTTTTTTCTGTTTCTTTTCGCGCTGGCTGGCGTCGTGAAATACAGCGGGGTTTCGGATATGATTGCGCGCGGACTCATAGGCAAGTTTGGCAATCAGGCAAACTTGTTATCGGCCGTGCTTATTTACTCGAGTTCATTTCTTTCGGGCGTGCTTGATAACACAGTTGTAGTCGCTACGTATATTCCGATTGTCCAGAGCCTGGCTAGCCAGGGCATTAACGTAAAGCCTCTCTGGTGGGCGATATTGTTCGGCGCTTGTTATGGTGGCAATATTACCATCATAGGCTCTACCGCGAATATAGTTGCCATGGATATCTTGGAAAAAAACCGCGGAGTCAAGATAGGTTTTTTCCCCTGGCTGAAGATTGGTTTGGTTGTAGGTATAATCACGACCACAGTAGCCTATATTTCTATGGTTTTTCTGATACACTAAGTAATAATAGCTATCCTGCGCAATATATAAAAGAGTTGACATAACTTCTTATAGGAGTTATTATAAAAATGTAAATTTTTGGGGAGGTCGATAAACCGGCCTGAGAGTTCCGCGAAGTAAGCGGATTACCCTTATAACCTGATCTGGACAATGCCAGCGGAGGGAAAGGAGGCCTGATTTGATACCCTTATGCGGTTGGCATAAGGGTTTTTTATTTTTCCGCAGTTATTTTCCGGATTTACTAAAAAAAAGGGAGGAGAAAGATGTTTAAGAAGATAACAGAATCTCAGATAAGCAGGGCAATTGTCAGTGAGTTTAGCAAGTGGTTTGAGGATTATATTGTTTCAGATGTTATTGTTGTAGGCGGAGGCCCCAGCGGACTCATTGCCGGCCGGGATCTGGCAAACGCCGGCCTCAAGACTTTAATAGTTGAGAGCAATAACTATATAGGCGGCGGGTTTTGGGTCGGAGGTTATTTTATGAATACTTTAACTTTCAGGGCACCTGCAAATAATATCCTTGATGAATTAAAGATACCTTATAAGGAGGTAGAAGAGGGCTTATTTATTTCAGATGGACCCACTGCCTGCTCAAAACTTATTTCTGCAACCTGTGATTCCGGAGCAAAAATTCTTAACTTAACCAAGTTTGACGATGTAGTGCTGCGTAATAACCGGGTTGAAGGGGTAGTAATCAACTGGTCGCCGGTTTCAGCTTTGCCAAGGCAGATTACCTGTGTTGATCCGATTGCCTTAGAGTCCAAGGTAGTAATTGACGCTACCGGTCATGATGCCTGGGTAGCGAAGAGCCTTGAAAGAAGAGAGCTTCTTAAATTGAAGACTTATGGCCCTATGGATGTCAATACTTCAGAAGAACTTGTTGTAGAAAAGACCGGAGAGATATATCCCGGTTTATATGCAATAGGGATGGCGGTGTCCACAGTTTTTGGTATACCGCGTATGGGCCCTACATTTGCAGGGATGCTTTTTTCCGGAAGGAAAGCTAGTCAGCAGATAATTAAGACAATAACTCCAGCGGATAGCCTTTCCCGCAAGGAAACTGTTACTGTCTAAAATCCTAATAGGACAAAAAAAGTTTAAAAAATACTTGACAGGATTTTGTTATTATGTTAAACTCTACTAAATTGATAGGAATAATATAGTAAATTGCAAGTCTATGATGTGGAGCAGGACAACCCACTACCAGGAAATGGTATGCGAGTTTTTATTTATACACCTAAACAGGGAAAGGGGGAAGTATGAGTTTGTTAGATGCTCAAGATGATTTGAAGGTTTTGGTAGAAACATTGAATTTTAAGGAGAAGGTTGATAGGTCGCTGGCCCTTATTGAAGAGGCTTATAGAAAATATAGTGACGGTCTGGTAGTCGCTAATAGCCTTGGAAAGGATTCAGTGGCAGTATGGGATCTTGCAAAGAAAGTAAACCCTAAGATTCGTGGATTTATTGTTACAACGAGATTTAAGCCCAAGGAGACTATCAGGTTCATGAATGAGACTGTGAAGAAGTACCCGGAGCTCAAGGTTTATAAGAATGATTCCGAGATACCGGAAAGGCTGTATGAGACAAATCCTGATAAGTGCTGCGATATATTGAAGGTAGAACCGGTCAAACGGGCTGTTGAAGAGATGAAGGTCACATGCTGGGTTACGGGTTTACGCTGCACAGAAGGCAGGACCCGTACAGATTTTAAAGAGGTTGAGGAGCGGGATAAAGGCCTGATTAAATTAAATCCAATACTCATATGGAAAGAAAGAGAGGTCTGGCAGTATCTGGCCTTATATGGCGTAAAGGTGAACCAGCTTTATGGCAAGGGTTTCAGGTCTCTGGGCTGTGAGCCATGCACGAGGATTACAAATGAAGAGGATGAGCGGGCCGGCCGCTGGATAGGTACTAGTAAATGCGGCGGTGAATGCGGTATACATACCAGGCCTTTAAAGACAATAATGGGCGCAGGGATCTAGAGGAGCAAAAATTGATTAAGTATATCCTTTTGATTTTAGCGGTGATTTTTTTCAGCCTGAATATGGGCGCGTCAGGCATTGCGCCGACCTTTTCAGCGGTATATGGCGGAAGGTTGATAAAAAAGAAACTAGCAGCGCTCTTATTTACTATATTTGTAATCCTTGGAGCAGCTACCTTTGGCAGTGGCGTGGTTAAAACCTTAAGCAATGGAATACTGCCAAGGGCGTTAATCAGCGTAGATGTAGCGATAATAATTCTGGCTTCAGCAACATTGAGCTTATCGCTGGCAAATTTTTTAGGTATACCAGAATCAACAAGCATGGTTACTGTTGGGGCGGTTGTAGGCGTAGGCTTGTACTTACAGCATCTTCAGGCCAGGATATTTTTGTGGCTTATCCCTTTGTGGATAGGTTTTCCTGTTGCGTCGTTTATAATAACCTTTCTCCTGTACAGGATTATTTATCCGCCGCGCCATGGGAACCTCTGGCTGTACGAAAAAATATTTTCAAATGAAAGAAAACTTAAAATATTAGCTATCGCGGTCAGTTGTTACGGCGCATTTGCAGTGGGCACAAACAATGTGGCTAATGCCGTTGGCCCGTTAGTCGGAGCAAAGGTCACGGATGGCAACACAGGTTTAATTTTAATTGCGCCATTATTTGGTTTAGGAGCGCTTTTCTTTGGAAAGCGCAACATTGAAACATTTGGTAAAGAAGTAGTGCCTCTGGGGTTAATCACCTCTAACCTGGTCTGCCTGGTTACAGGTTCGTTATTGATCCTGGCCTCTAGCCTTGGGGCGCCGTTTCCCTATGTACAGCTGAACGCGCTTTCTATTTTTGCCATCAGTTGTATAAAAAACGGGCACAAGGTTACCCTGAATCATCATATAACCCGGAAGACATTTAAGGTCTGGACCTTAACGCCGATATTGGCAATAACTGTCTCGTATATTCTGTCGAGCATATTTTTAAGGAGATGACCGATGCTAATCTTGAAAAAGAAATTTCTGGATAAAATAATCGCGCAGGCCAGGAAGGAATTCCCCAACGAGGCCTGCGGGATACTGGCAGGCAAGGACGGGAAGGTTGAAAAGGTTTATGAAATGAGCAATACTGATACGAGCCCTTCCACGTTTTTCATGGAGGCAAAGGAACAACTTAAGGTTATGAAGGAGATACGCAATTCAGGTATTCAGATGATAGGAATTTATCATTCGCATGTGGCGAGCCGGGCATATCCTTCAGCCCATGATGTGGAGCTGGCTTTTTATCCCGAGGTTTCATACGCGATCATTTCCCTTGAGGATAAGAAAAACCCTGTCATAAAGGCATTCAAGATACAAGAAGAAAATATTAGAGAAGAAGAAGTGAGGATACAATGAGTTTAATTGTACTAGGCACAAATCATAAATACAGCCCTGTCTGGTTCAGGGAAAGGATATATTTTTCTAAAAAGGGTCTACGGGACAGTCTTGGTTTTTTAAAAGAAAGAGGCGCGCTTAAAGGCGCTGTTATACTTTCTACATGCAACAGGTTCGAGATATACGCCAGCGCGCCTGAGCCGGAAAAGGCCGTAGAGGAAATAAAGGATTTTATCTCCAGGTCTCAAGAGGCGGATATCGATAAATTTTCTCCATACCTTTATATATATAAGGGGGCGGACGCAGCCAGGCATTTATTTTCAGTCGCATGCGGCCTGGATTCTTTAGTCTTAGGAGAGGCTCAGATCATAGAACAGGTCAGGGCGTCGCTTGTAGAATCTGAAAACGAGGGTTTTATAGACAGGCCTTTGAGAGGGATTTTTGATTCTGCCGTATCCTTCGCAGATTCTGTCCATCAGGATAATAAGATATTCTCCGGCGATATATCTATAGGAAGCATAGTTGTGTCTTTTTTAAAAGAAAGGTTTGGCAGATTAGAAGGCAAGAATATTTTGATTATAGGCACAGGCAAGGTCACAGAGCTTGTCGTAAGGCATTTAGAAAAAGAAAGCCCAAAGGTAATCCTTATAGCGAACAGGACATTTGAAAAAGCAAAGGCCCTGGCCGGCCTGATCAATGCGAGGGCAGTGAGGTTTAATGAGTTGAAAAGTTTCCTCGCTAAAGCGGATATAATTATAACTGCTACAAGGAGCCCGTATTTTATTATAAAAAAAGAGATGTTGGAAGGCATAGCCGGCAATGATGTCCTTATACTTGATTTTGCCTTGCCAAGGGATGTTGACCCTCGGGTAAGAGGCGTAAAGAATGTAGAATTATTTTATTTAGAGGATTTAAAGGATGTCATTGAAAAAAATGTATCAGGGAGGCTCCCGCAGGCAGAAGGACTAAGGGAAATAATAGGGATAGAGGTAGGAAAATTATGCAAAGAATATATAGGGTCGGAACCAGAACCAGCCCTCTTGCCTTAAAACAGGTTGAAGAGGTTTTTGACGTGTTAAAGAAGTTTTATCCTGGCGTAGAGCCGGAGGTTATAGGTATAGATACTTACGGAGATAAAGATAAGGTTACGCCTGTATCTGACATAGAAGGCACTGATTTTTTCACGAGGGAAATAGACAAAGCGCTTTTAAAAAACGAGATAGATTTTGCCGTACACAGCGCCAAAGATTTGCCGGACGAATTAAGAGATGGCTTAACTATCGCGGCTATAACCTATCCGATTGACCCTTTTGATGCCCTGGTTTCAAAATCAGGTTTGACTTTAGATAAACTTCCGGAAGGCGCAAGGATTGGTACAAGCAGTTTGAGGCGTAAGGAACAATTAAATAAATACAGAAAGGATTTTGGGATAGTTGATATACG
>PCTH01000025.1:0-18399 GCA_002771475.1 Candidatus Omnitrophica bacterium CG22_combo_CG10-13_8_21_14_all_43_16
GTCAGGCGAGACCGCAGATACCCTGGCCGCTGTTAAAGAGGCAAAGGCTAAAGGGGCAAAGATTTTATCCATATGTAATGTTGTAGGTTCAAGCCTTGTGAGGGCATCAGACGGTGTTTTATATACCTACGCAGGGCCGGAGATAGGAGTTGCGTCCACAAAGGCGTATACAGCTCAGCTGGGGATTCTTTATTTACTGGCTTTTTATATCGCGGATAAAAAAGGGCTATTAAAAAATGGCCTAAAAAAATCTTTGTTGGAAGGATTTGGAAAAATACCCGGGGTTATAGAAAATATACTGGCTGAAAAGAACCGCATACAAAAAATTGCCACAAAGCACCTGAATTTCGGCTCATTTTTATATCTTGGTAGAAATCTCAATTACCCCACAGCGCTTGAAGGCGCATTGAAACTCAAAGAAATATCTTATATACCTGCGGAAGGCTATGCTGCAGGAGAGATGAAGCACGGGCCAATAGCGCTTATAGACGAATATAGGGCTGTGGTCTGTATTGCGCCCGAGTCATTTGTATATGAAAAAATGATCTCAAATATCGAAGAGATATGCGCCAGAAAAGGAAAGGTAATCGCTATTGCCACCCAAGGCGATAAGCTCATAGAAGATTTTACAAAAGAGGTAATATATATACCTAAGATAGACGAAGTTTTTTCCCCGATCGTTACAGTGGTTCCTTTGCAGCTTCTTGCGTATTACATCGCAGTCAAACGCGGCTGCGATGTGGACCAGCCCAGAAACCTGGCAAAAAGTGTTACGGTAGAATAATTATAAATGTTATTTATTGTTTCTACACCTATAGGAAATCTCAAGGATATAACGTTTCGGGCTATTGAGACGCTGAAGACAGTCAGCCTTATTGCGTGCGAGGATACGAGGCACACCAAAAAGCTCCTTTCGCATTACGGGATAAGCACTCCTACCACAAGTTATTTTGAATACAATAAAATCCAGAAAGGCGAATATCTTTTGAAATTTTTAAAGGAAGGGAAAGATGTCGCGCTTGTTTCTGATAGCGGCACTCCCGGCATAAGCGATCCCGGGTTTAATATAGTGAGGCTCGCGATTGAAAATAATATACCTGTGACAATAATCCCCGGGCCAAGCGCTATTATCTCAGGCCTTGTTTTATCAGGCATGCCTACTGATAGTTTTATATTTGAAGGATTCTTGTCCCCAAAGCCAGGCAGGCGCCGCAATGAATTGAAAACCTTATGCCAAGAAAAAAGAACCATCGTGATTTATGAATCGCCTCACAGGCTTTTAAAGACTTTAAAGGATATATTGGATATAATGGGAGACAGGGATGTAGCTATTTGCCGCGAAGTTACAAAGGTTTTCGAAGAAGCTCTTCGTCTGAAAGCTTCAGAGGCGCTGGAGCATTTTACTAAAAATGAACCCCGCGGAGAATTTATTGTAGTTATAAAAGGAGCAGAATGATTTTTATAAGGAGGGCATTTTTATACATTTGCCCAAGGAACCCATGGCTTCAGCTCATGTGGGCTTCATTTTCTATTATTTTTTTAATCCTGCCTTTATCCGCGTACGCGAAAGATAATCCCAGTATCGTGAAGGGTACCTGGGTTACGTGTTTTTCCGAAAAGAAGGTGCTTTATTCTAAAAAATCCGCAATTGAGCTTATAAAATCCTGCAAAAAATCAGGGATAGACGAAATATATCTCCAGCTTTATCGCGGAGGCAAATCTTATTATGATACAAAAATGTATAGCAAAGCAAATTATGAGGGGATGCTGAAGTCAGCAGGTGTGGATACAATTGACGTGATTTTAAAAGAGGCCAAAAGATGCGATATAAAGGTTTTCGCGTGGATAAATGTATTGAGCGTAGGAAAGGCCAGAAAAGTGGATATAGTGGAAAAGTTCGGAGAAGATATCCTGACCAAAGACCAGTATCTAAGGTCTCCGATGAGGACAGAGGATATAAATGAACTGGATAAATATTATCTGAGGGATGAGCAGCTGTTCCTGGAACCCGGCGACCCAAGGGTGGCAGGATATATGGTATCTGTAATAGGCGAAATCATAACCAGGTATCCTGATTTGGCAGGAGTGCATCTTGATTATGTGCGATATCCGTATCCTGTTCCTTTTCTGCCGCGATCCAGTTTTAATAAATTCGGGCTTACATACGGATATGCCAGGGAAAATATCAGTAGATTCAGGGAAAAAACAGGGCTTGATCCGATGAAAATGAATTATGACAATGAAAATTCACTTTTGTGGGATAACTGGAAAAGGGATCAGGTTACGGAACTTGTCGGAAAGCTGGCAAAGGCTATGAAAAATAAATCACCCGGGATGGTTATTTCCTGCGCCGTGATCCCGTCTGCTGAAACAGCTTTTTCAGCGGCATTCCAGGACTGGCCCGGGTGGCTTGAAAACGGGGTTGTGGATTATGTCGTGCTTATGAATTACACAAAAAATAACCAGCTGGCAAAAGAGATTACAAGATCCAGCCTGGCGCACCGCGGCAAAGGCAAGGTTTATATAGGTATAGGCAATTTTCTGATGAAAGACGACCCCAAGGTTCTTTCCGAGCAGGAAAGAATAGTAGAATCCCTGAATCCGGATGGTATAGCGTATTTCTCTTACGATTTTCTTTAGAACTTGACATAATGGCAGAAGATGGTATAATCTAACATTAACAGATACCTTTAAATCAGCACAGAGAGGCTGAAAAGGGAGCTAAAAGTGAATAACCAAAAGAGAAGTTTAGTAAATATATTTGAACCAACACAACCTCGCAAGAGGCCTAAAGGCCACTTGCGAGGTTTTTATTTGAGGTGGACATGTCCATAAAACAGGTATTTACAAGAGAAGAAATTGAGCGCGCCATCACAAGGATAAGCCACGAGATTATAGAGAACAACAAAGGCGTCAAAGACCTTGTCATAGTCGGGATACGGACAAGGGGATATGTCCTGGCAGAGCGCATCGCAAAGGTGATAGATAATCTTTATGGCACTAAACTGGACGTAGGCGGCCTGGACATAACATTCTACAGAGATGACCTGAGCCTTGTGGCAGAGCAGCCTGTGATTCACAATACAGAAATAGACTTTGATATAGAGAATAAAAACATAGTGCTGGTGGATGATGTCCTTTATACAGGCCGCACCATCAGGTGCGCTTTGGACGCCCTTATAGATTTTGGCAGGCCCAGGACTATACAGCTGGCTGTATTGGTTGATAGGGGGCACAGGGAACTCCCTATACGGGCTGATTATGTGGGGAAAAATCTGCCCACGTCGCAAAAAGAGCTGGTGCAGGTGAAATTTCAGGAAACAGATAATGAAGACAGCGTTGCTATAGAGGAAACAGGGAATGACAAAGAAAAAGACAGCAAAATGGGTTCATAAAGACCTTTTGGGGCTGGAATATCTTTCAAAAGAAGACATAGAGCTTCTCTTGGATACAGCGGGATCTTTCAGGGAGATCTTGGACAGAAAGATTAAAAAGGTTCCGGCCTTGCGCGGCAAGACCGTGGTAAACCTATTTTATGAACCGTCTACCAGGACCAGGGTGTCTTTTGAAGTGGCTGCCAAAAGGCTGTCAGCTGATGTTATAAATATCGCGGTAGAATCTTCAAGCGTAAAAAAAGGCGAGACCTTGAATGATACAGGCAGGAACATAGAGGCGCTGAAGGCGGATATTATAGTGGTAAGGCACAATTGCTCAGGCGCTGCCGCTATGCTGGGCCGGAATGTGGATATAAGCGTGATAAACGCAGGGGACGGATGGCACGAACATCCTACGCAAGGGCTTTTAGATATGTTTACGCTGAGGAAAAAATTAGGAAAGCTCGAAGGCTTAAATGTCAGCATAGTGGGGGATATCGCCCATTCCAGGGTAGCGCGTTCAAATATCTGGGGGCTGACCAAATTCGGGGCAAAGGTAACCGTGTGCGCGCCTAAACTTTTGATCCCTCCTGAGATAGACAAAATGGGGGTCAGGGTGACGAATAATATAGACGAAGCCTTGGCTGAGGCAGACGCTATAAATGTCCTGAGGATGCAGTTTGAGAGGGATGACATGAAGGCGTTTCCGACCCAGCTGGAATATTTTAAGAACTTTGGGATTACGGAAGACAGATTGAAGAAAGCAAAGAAGGATATTATCGTGATGCACCCCGGGCCTATAAACAGGGGCGTGGAGATATCAAGCCAGGTAGCTGACGGAGCAAATTCCGTGATACTCGAGCAGGTCACAAACGGGATCGCTGTCAGGATGGCGGTTTTATTCTGGGTGTCTCAGGCAAGGGATAAGGATAAAAAAGATGAAATTACTCATTAAAAACGGTCGCGTAATAGACCCTGCCAATAAAATAGACGATAACCTGGATATTCTCATAGAAGGCGGAAAAATATCCAAGACAGGTAAGTCTGTAGACGCCAAGGCAGAAACAGTTATCGATGCTTCCGGTAAAATCGTAATGCCTGGAATTATCGATATGCATGTTCATTTACGGGAGCCGGGCAGGGAAGACAAGGAAACTGTTTTCAGCGGCACAATGGCTGCCGCAAAAGGCGGGGTTACAAGCGTTCTTTGCATGCCAAATACGCTGCCAAGCCTTGATTCCGCGGAAATTATAAATACCATGAAAGCCATTATTAAAAATACAGCAAACGTGGATGTATTTATATGCGGGGCAATCACAATCAAAAGACAGGGCAAGGAATTGGTGAATATAGGCGGCCTGAAGAAAGACGGCATTATCGCGATTTCAGACGATGGCGCTTCAGTCGATAGCGATGAGTTGATGCTAAAGGCGCTTAAAGAGGCAAAAAAAGAAAAGATCCTTGTAATATGCCATTCAGAGGATAAAGCGCTTTCCGGCAAGGGCCTGGTCAATCGCGGTTTTACATCTACCAGGCTGGGTTTAAGAGGGATTTCAAAAGAATCTGAATATAAAAGAGTGGGCCGCGATATAAAACTTGCGGAAGAATCAGGGGCAGCTGCGCATATCGCTCATGTGAGCTGCGCTGAGTCGGTTGAAATCATAAGAAAGGCGAAGAAAAAAGGAATCAAAGTGACAGCGGAAACAGCTCCGCATTATTTCAGTTTAAGCGAAGGAGATCTCCTGGACTACAACACGAATATGAAAATCAACCCGCCGCTGCGCGCAAAAGATGATATCCTGGCTATAAAACAAGGGTTAAAAGACGGGACAATAGACATCATCGCGTCTGACCACGCGCCTCATACCGAGAATGAAAAAGAAATAGAATTTGAACATGCGGAATTCGGAACTATCGGCCTGGAGACAGAATTGGCAGTAAGCATAACAGAGCTTATAGGTTCAGGGATATTGACCTGGCAGGAACTCATAAGAAAGATGTCGCTTAATCCTGCGATGGTTCTGGGGATAGATAAGGGCACGCTCGGAGTAAATAAAGACGCGGATATTGCGATAGTTTCTCCGGATAAAGAATGGATTGTTGATAAAGCCGGTCTTGTATCCAAGTCCAAAAATTCAGCTTTTATCGGACGGAAATTAAAAGGCGCGGTTGAATGCACGATTTATAGAGGAAAGGTTGTATATAAAGCATGAAATTTACAGCGGATCTTCACATACATTCAAAATACAGCCGAGCCACAAGCCCGAATATGAATATAAAGACGCTTTCGGAGTACGCAAAGCTTAAAGGCATAGCTTTACTGGGCACAGGCGACTTTACCCACCATCTGTGGCTTGAAGAATTAAAAAATACTTTAAAGGATTCCGGGAATGGGTTGTTTGAATATAACGGCGTGAATTTTATGCTCACAGGCGAGATTTCGAGCATATATTCCAAAAACGGCAAGGTCAGAAAAATACACAATATAATTTTTGCGCCGAGTTTTGACATCGCCGATAAAATAAACTCAGCGCTTTCAGGCTATGGGAATATTGCTTATGACGGCAGGCCTATCATAGGCATTGACGCAAAAAATCTGGCAGAGGTTTTATTCGGGATCAGCAAGGACATATTTCTGGTGCCGGGGCATATATGGACCCCGTGGTTTTCGCTTTTCGGCTCCAAATCAGGATTTGATTCGATAGAAGAATGTTTTGAGGAATATACAAAAGATATATACGCGCTGGAAACAGGGCTTTCTTCTGACCCTGCGATGAACTGGCAATTAAGCAAGCTGGACAGATTCAGCCTGATTTCGAATTCTGATTCTCACAGCCCTCAGAAAATAGGCAGAGAGGCCAACGTCTTTAATACTGAGATGAGTTACAAGGCTGTTACGGACGCTTTGAAGAAAAAAGATAAAAAGAAATTTCTATACACAGTTGAGTTTTTTCCTGAGGAGGGCAAGTATCATTATGACGGCCACAGGCTGTGCAATATAAGATTCAGCCCTCAGGAGACAAAGAAAAATAAAAATATCTGCCCCAAGTGCGGGAAGCCTCTCACGATAGGCGTTATGAACAGGGTGTCGGAACTGGCGGACAGGCCCGAGGGCTTTGTGCCGGAAAATAGCATACCTTTTAAAAGGATGATACCGCTTGCGGAGATAATCGCAGATACTTTGGGGGTCGGAGATGCATCCAAAGCAGTTGATGCAGGATACCGCGCAATAATCCCAAGGCTGGGCACGGAATTTGAAGTGTTGATGGAAGTCAGTCAGGATAAGCTTTTGAAAGAATTACCTGTAAAAATCGCAAAGGCTATTATAAATGTGAGAAAAGGCGATGTGAATATACTGCCGGGTTTTGACGGAGAATATGGTACAATAGAAATATTGAAAGAAGAAGATGCTGCAGCTGAAAAACAGTTGAATCTGTTCTGAGATATGAAAGACATAAAAGCGAAAATTTTATCAAATAAATTAGTCGGGCGCGCTTATTATAAGATGGCCCTTGGCGCCCCTTATATTGCAAGGGCGGCGAAACCAGGGCAGTTTGTGCAGATTAAATGCAGCGACGGGCTAGAGCCGTTTTTGAGAAGGCCGTTCAGTATACATAGAGTTAATGGCAGTATAGAAATTTTATATGAAGTTGTAGGCAAGGGGACGGAAATTCTGGCCGGGAAAAAACAAGGGGATTTTGTAGATGTTTTAGGCCCGCTCGGCACGGGTTTTTCTTTGCCTCTGACTTCGAGCCTGGAGCCCAGGGCTATAATAATTGCAGGCGGCATAGGCGCTGCCCCGCTCGTATATCTTGCGGAAGAATTAACCAAAAAAAAGATAAAAACAATCGTCTTGATAGGCGCTAAAACAAAAGACGCCATCTTATGCGAGAAGGATTTTAAAAAGATTACCCGCGAAGTTTATGTCTCTACCGACGACGGGACTTACGGATGCCACGGATTTGTATCCAGATTATTTCATAATATTTTAAAAACTACAGAAAGCAGATTTGAAACTATTGTATATGTCTGCGGGCCTAACGGGATGTTAAAATGCATTGCTGAGATATGCGCGGAGCGTAGTTTTGAATGCCAGGTGTCTTTGGAAGAAAAAATGGCGTGCGGCACAGGAGCGTGCCTGGGCTGCGCAGTGCCTACAAAATCAGGCAACAAGCTTGCCTGTAAAGACGGCCCTGTCTTCAACGCCACCAGCCTCTCATGGTAACAACTATACATTTCAACAACGTCGTTTTTCTAGTTGTTTGGAGTTATAAACTATGATGAAAATTAAAATAGGAAAGATTGAGCTGAAAAATCCGGTAATGGTTGCTTCCGGCACCTTTGGCTATGCTAAGGAGTTTGAAAAATTAGTCAACCTGAAACATCTGGGAGCTATTATTACAAAAACTATTACTTTGAATCCGCGACAGGGCAATCCTATGCCCAGGATATGCGAGACTGCTTCCGGCATGCTTAACGCAATAGGGCTTCAAAACGAAGGCATAGACGACTTTATAAAAGAGAAGATGCCGTATCTTTCCAAGATAGGCGTACCTATTATAATAAGCATATCCGGAAATAATATCGACGAGTTTTTTATCCTTGCAAGAAGGCTTAATAAGATAAAAGCAATAAGCGGCATAGAATTGAACATATCTTGTCCGAACATTAAATGCAGAGGTTTAGTGGCGCAGGATAAAAAAGAAACATATGAAGTGGTAAAGGCCGTGAGAAAGACAACAAGTAAAACAGTTATTACAAAGCTTTCCCCGAATGTAACGGATATAACAGAAATCGCCAAAGCAGCAGAGGATGCAGGTTCAGATGCGGTGAGTCTGGTAAATACATTTCTTGGAATGGCGATAGATGTGGAAACAGGAAAATCCAAGCTCGGCAATATTACAGGCGGCTTGAGCGGGCCTTGCATAAAACCCATAGCCCTGAGAATGGTTCATGAGGTCTCAAGGAATATTGATATCCCGGTGATAGGCATGGGTGGTATAATGAACGCTGGCGACGCAATTGAATTTATCCTGGCGGGCGCGACGGCAATTCAAGTTGGCACGGCTAATTTTATAGAACCGGGTGTTTCGGGAAAGATAATAAAAGGCATAGAAGCTTACCTGAAAAAACATAAAATAAAAAAATTTCAGGATATCATAGGCAGAACAACTTAAAAATGAAAGATAAAATTATAGTAGCGCTGGATGTGAATACGCTGAAGGAAGAAGAAAGGCTTCTGGATATCCTGAGTCCGCATGTGCAGGTTTTTAAAATAGGCATGGAGTTGTTCTACTCCTGCGGCTTAAAGACGCTAGAACTTGTAAAAAAGCATGACAGAGACATTTTTCTGGACCTTAAATTCCACGATATCCCGAACACGGTTTATGCTGCGGCTAAGACAGCCGTAAGATTCGAAGTGTTTATGTTCAATGTGCACGCATCAGGCGGCATAGATATGATGCAGAAGGCAGTGGAGGGCGCTGAGGAAGAGAGCGAAAAACTCGGCATATCAAGGCCGAAAATTCTCGGGGTAACAGTTCTCACCAGCATGGATAGCGAAGCTTTGAAAAAAATAGGCATAAATAAATCACCGGAAGATCAGGTTTTAAATTTAGCCAAGCTGACTAAGGAGGCCGGCCTGGACGGGGTAGTAGCGTCGCCTGAAGAGATAAGCGCGATAAGAAAAACCATGGGAAAAGATTTTTTAATAGTTACCCCGGGCGTGAGGCCTGAAGACAGCGACTCCGGAGATCAGAAAAGAGTGGCTACTCCAAAAGAGGCATTCCAAAGAGGCGCGGATTATATTGTAATCGGAAGGCCTGTAACAAAGGCAAAAGATCCGGTAAAGGTAATCCAGTCAATCTGATACGGCAAACAACCGGAAAAGTGACGTTGTTGAATTGTATAGTTGTTGAAGGGGCGGTGGGATGGAAGAAAAGGAGATATTAAGTTTATTTAAAGAGACGGGCGCGCTTTTGAGCGGGCATTTCAGGCTTTCGAGCGGGCTGCATAGCGGGAATTATTTTCAGTGCGCGCTGTTGCTGCAAAACCCGGATATAGCAGAAAAAATGTGCAAGCAACTGTCCGGGTATTTTAAAGACGATAAGCCTACGTGCGTGGTGGCGCCTGCATTAGGCGGGGTGATAGTATCTTACGAGACAGCAAGGGCGCTAGGAGTAAAGTCTTTGTTCACGGAGCGGGTGGAAGGCAAGGTGGTATTAAGGCGGGGTTTTGAGTTAGGAAAAGGAGACAGAGTTCTGGTAGTGGAAGATGTTATAACCACAGGGCTTTCCACGGGCGAGGTTTTGGAGGCAGTAAAGTCACTAGGCGCCAAAATCGTAGGCGTGGGCTGTATAGTAAATAGAAGTGGAAAAGAATTGGACTTCGGTGTAAAATTAAAAAACCTGGTCAAGCTGGATTTTCCCACCTACAAATCTGAAGAATGCCCTTTATGCAAAAAAGGCATAGAAATAAAAAAACCAGGGAGCCGATAGATTATTAAATATAGAGGTGAGTCATGTCAGAAAATTTGAAGGCGTTATTAGAAAAGATAAATCGAGAAGGAATACATTCAGGAGAAGAAAAGGCAAAGGCTATAGAGGACAAGGCTAAAAAAGACGCTGAAAAAATCCTCCGAGATACCAGAAAGCTCGCAGATGAAATAGTTCAGAAGGCTAAGGCTGAGGCTGAAAAAACAAAAATAAACGCCAATCTCAGCATAAAGCAGGCTTCAAGGGATCTTTTGCTTGGTCTAAAAGAAGACATAAGAAAGACGCTGAATAAGATCGTGGCCGGCGAGATAACAAAAGCCCTGTCCAACGAAGAAATAACGGGTATCCTGGCAAATTTAATAGAAAAATATGCGGATAAAAACGGCAAGACAGAAGATATAAAAATATTGGTAAATAAAACCGACCTGGACAAAATAAAACATACGTTTATTTCTAAATTAAAAGATAAGATTAAAGCTGGGGTGGAATTCAAGCCGTCGCAGAATATAAACGCTGGTTTTTCCATAAGCTTTGATAAAGGCAAGTCATATTTTGATTTTAGCGACGAAGGATTACTGGAAACATTGTGCGTTTATCTTAATCCGGAGCTGGCAAAGATAATAAAATGAAAAATTATTATTATATAGTCGCAAGCCTGCCCATGCTTCATTTCGGGATGAAGCCGCCGATTTCTTATCCTGATTTTCTTGAGGCGTGCAGATTCGAATTAAATAAAGACGATGCTGATGTCCTTGCAAGACTGTCTATAGAGCCTTCTGCAGATACAGAAGATAAATTACCTTTGTTGGGAGAATGGAAAACATTCAATAGAAGTTTGGGAAATGAGCTGGCAAGGTCAAGGGCTGTCAAAAAAGGCAAAGACCCGAATAAGTATTTACGCGGAGATAACGGAGTTGATCCTTTTGTCGCACCCTTTACGCACTGGGCAGTTAATCAGGATTCTCCAATAGAAGCGGAATTATACCTTGATAAAATTAGATGGGAAAAGATAGAAGAGATTAAAGAGAGTCATTATTTTGACGGAGAATATCTTGCGGCATACGGGCTTCAGCTTAAGATATTGGAGCGCTGGGCCAGGATTAATTCATTGGACGGCTCAAAGGTTCTGGAAGGATTGGCGGAAAAGATATGAGCGCGGAAAGATTCGGGATACTAACCGGTATAAACGGCAACATGGCAAGGGTTGAATTTGAAGACTATGTCATGCAGAATGAGGTTGCGTTTATATTGCATAATGAAGAGAGGCTTAAATCAGAGGTAATACGCGTCGCAGGCAATATCGCAGAGCTCCAGATTTATGAAGACACGAAAGGCCTGAAGCTGGGAGAAAAAGTGGAATTTACAGGAGAACTTCTTTCTGTAAAGCTCGGGCCAGGATTGTTGGGCCAGATATTCGACGGCCTGCAAAATCCACTGCCGCAGCTAGCTGAAAAATCCGGATTTTTCTTGAAAAGAGGTTTGTATCTGGAAGCCCTGGACGATAAAGCGGAATGGGAATTTACACCTGTTGCCAAGTCCGGGCAGAGCGTAAAACCCGGCGAGAAAATAGGTTTTACAAAAGAAGGTATTTTTGAACACTGGATAATGGCGCCATTTGGTTTAAAAAACGCAGCCACAGTGGTGAAAATAGCAAATAAAGGTAAATATAATATAAAACATGCAGTGGCGGAATTAAAAGATGAACGCGGGAACACCAGTTCCGTTACTATGGCTCAAACCTGGCCGGTGAAAGTGCCTATTGCGAGTTTTGCCGAAAAATTAAAACCCTCAAAACCTCTTGTAACCAAGATAAGGGTTATAGATACGCTAATGCCTGTGGCGCTTGGAGGAACTTATTGCGTGCCAGGGCCTTTTGGCTCAGGTAAAACTGTCCTGCAGCAGCTGATCAGCAAGCATGCGGAAATAGATATTGTGATTATAGCAGCATGCGGAGAAAGGGCAGGGGAGGTTGTTGAAACGCTGAGAGAATTTCCGGATCTTGTAGACCCCAGGACAAAGAAAAGCCTGATGGAGCGCACGGTCATCATTTGCAATACGAGTTCTATGCCTGTTAGCGCGAGAGAATCAAGTGTTTATACGGCCGTTACAATCGCTGAGTATTACCGCCAGATGGGTTTGAACGTGCTATTATTAGCTGATTCCACTTCCAGGTGGGCGCAGGCAATGCGCGAGATGTCAGGAAGACTGGAAGAGATCCCGGGAGAAGAGGCGTTCCCGGCGTATCTTGAAAGCAGGATCGCGTCATTTTATGAAAGGGCAGGGTTAGTGAGGCTCCACGACGGAAGCTTCGGATCTGTAACAATAGGCGGTACAGTGAGCCCTGCAGGGGGAAATTTTGAAGAGCCTGTTACGCAGGCTACGTTAAAAGTAGTAGGGGCGTTTCACGGGCTTTCACGGGAAAGGTCTGACGCCAGAAGATATCCTGCCATAGACCCCCTTGAAAGCTGGAGTAAATATACCAGTTTTATAGACCGAGAAGAGGTGAATCGGGCACAGGCTGTTTTAAAGAGAAGTTATGAAATAAAACAGATGATGAAGGTGGTGGGAGAGGAAGGCGCATCTCTTTCGGACTTCACGGTTTACCTTAAAGGTGAGTTTATAGACGATGTGTATCTGCAGCAGAATGCGTTTGACGAGGTAGATGCCGCTACGATTGAGGAAAGACAAAAATACGTCTTTCATGTATTGCACGAAATTATGGACGCAGAGTTTAATTTTGAGAATAAAGATGGCGCCAGGAGATTTTTTCAAGAGCTGAGGCAGGCATTCATCGAATGGAATTCATCCGAATGGCAGACTGAAAATTTCAAAAAACAAGAGAGCCAGATAAAAGAAAAATGCAAAAAATATATAACCGCATAATCCAGATAGCAGGAAACGTCATTACTGTTGAGGCAAAAGACGTGTGTTACAGCGACCTGGCTGAAATCTCTTCCATGGCAGGAAGATCCCTGGCTCAGGTGATAAGGATAGACGGGGAAAAGGTTTATCTTCAGGTCTTTAGCGGCAGCCGGGGCATTTCAACAGGGGACAAGGTAAGGTTTTTAGGCTATCCGATGAAAGTCTCCTTTACGGAAAATCTTTTAGGCCGTTTATTTAACGGCGCAGGCCTTCCAAGAGATAACGGACCGACCCTGGATGAAAACATGATAGAAATCGGCGGGCCTTCTGTAAATCCAGCCAAAAGAATTATCCCAAGAAAGATGATACGCACCGGAATCCCGATGATAGATGTATTCAATTCTTTAGTGGAATCGCAGAAACTTCCGATATTTTCAGTACCGGGAGAGCCTTACAACGAGTTATTGGCGCGCATTGCAATGCAGGCAGAGGTTGACTTGATAATCCTCGGCGGCATGGGCCTTAAATACGACGATTATCTTTTTTTCAGAGATACCTTAGAGAAGAGTGGGTCATTATCCAGAGCCATATTCTTTGTTCATACTGCGCAGGATCCGACCGTAGAATGTCTTTTGGTGCCTGATTTGAGCCTGGCAGTGGCAGAGCAGTTTGCTTTACAAGGCAAAAGAGTGCTGGTGTTATTAACAGACATGACGAATTTCTGCGACGCGTTGAAAGAGATTTCTATTACCATGGAACAGATTCCTTCCAATAGAGGATATCCGGGGGATTTATACAGCCAGCTTGCCAGCCGCTATGAAAAGGCAGTTGATTTTGATTCAGCGGGGTCTATAACAATCCTGGCTGTTACCACAATGCCCGGGGACGACGTGACGCATCCCGTGCCTGACAACACAGGTTATATCACAGAAGGCCAGTTCTATCTCAGGAATAAATTTATAGAGCCGTTCGGATCGCTCAGCCGCTTAAAGCAGCTTGTAAACGGGAAGACCAGGAAAGATCACCGGACTATCATGGACAGGATGATCCAGCTATTCAGCGATTACAGGGAGGCCCTCGAAAAACAGGCAATGGGGTTTCATGTGAGCGAATGGGACAAGAAACTCCTTAAATACGGAAAGGCGTTCGAAGAAAAAATGATGAACCTTTCTGTGGATATACCTCTTGAAAAGGCCCTTGACCTTGGGTGGCAGATCCTTGCCGAAAACTTCGAACCGGCTGAGACAGGCATAAAGACAGAGCTTGTAAAAGAATTCTGGCCTAAAAAATAATGGCGAAAATTAAGTTTACAAAAGGCGAACTTAAAAGGCAGCGCGACGCTTTAAAAAGATTTGAGCGGTATCTGCCTATACTGCAGTTAAAGAAACAGCAGATGCAGCTTGAGATACAGCATGCTCGTCAAAGGTTAAATCAGAAAATAGAAGAGCTGGATAATCTGGAAAATGATATAAGCGAATGGGCAGGCCTTCTGGAAGAGCCGGGTGATTATGTGGCAGGCTGGATAAAGCCGAAAGATATCGTTACAGCCAGCTTTAATATCGCCGGCGTGGATATCCCGGTATTTGAAAGAGTTGATTTTGAAGAAGCGGAATATGATTTATTCTTGACGCCTTTATGGGTGGATAAAGCGATCATAACGTTAAGAAAATTCATAACGCTCTTGGAGGAGGAAAAGGTATTGAACAGACAGCTGGAGATATTGACCAGGGAACTCAGGATAACAAACCAGAGGGTAAACCTCTTTGAAAAAGTAAAGATCCCGGAGTGCGTTGAAAATATAAGGCGTATAAGAATTTATATGGGCGACCAGCAGGCAAGCGCCGTGGGCAGGTCCAAGATAGCGAAGAAGAAGATCGAAAGAATGAGCCTGGAGGTAGCGTTGGCATGATAGTGGAAATGAAAAAGATAATCCTCGTGATGCAGTCAAAGGATCTGGGCGTCGCGCTTGAACGCTTAAGAAATCTCGGGCTTTTGCATGTGGAGCATGAGAACCTGGCACTGGGCGAAAATATAGCAAAGATGAAAGAGGAAAGGCTTCGCGCAATAAAGGCCGCGGCTATCCTGCCTGATACAGAAAATCAGAGGTCTTTGAGTGGAGGCGAAGGGGATACCGTAGCCGGAATCTTGGATTTGGCGGATGAAAAAGAAACCCTGATAGAAAAACTTCGCAAGATAAAACACGAAATAATCACGTGGGAAGACTGGGGTGATTTTGACCCGGAAATCATCGATGAAATGTCGGATAGCAAGATCCGGGTAAAGCTGTGCAAAATCACGCTCCAGGAAAAGAAAAGTATCCCGGAAGGCGTTATACTTGAAGAGCTAGCCAGGAAAAAGAATATTATTTATTGCGCCGCGATTTCAGAGAAAGAAATTACGCTGCCTTTTGAAACAATTGCATTGCCTGAAATGAGCCTCAAACAGATGATTGTCGAAGAGAAAAGATCTGAATCGAAGATAAAGGAAATAGAGAAAATCTTTTTGGAGAAGGCGGTGTATAAAAATGCGCTAAGGCAATACGAAAAATATTTAAATTCAGCGATAGAATTCAATGAAATATCCGAAGGAGCCGGCAGATTCGAGAAGCTTTCCTACGTGAAAGGGTACTCTCCTATAGATAAGGCCGGGCTTATTGAAAGAGCTGCTTTAGAAGAAAAATGGGCAATACTAGTAAGCGATCCGGCTGAAAACGAAGCCCCTCCGACATTGATAAGAAATCCAAAATGGATCAGGATAATAGAGCCCGTATTCAATATTATAAATACCATACCAGGTTACAGGGAGATCGACATAAGCCTGCATTTTCTGATATTCTTTTCAATATTTTTCGGGATGCTCATAGGAGACGCAGGTTATGGCCTCGTGTATTTTATCGCGGGTCTCGCGATGCAGAGAAAATTCAAAAAGTTAAAGGATAAGTCTATATTCTTCTTAACATATGTTTTGAGCAGCTGCGCTATTATCTGGGGGCTTATGACAGGCGTGTTCTTCGGGCCGCACGAGTGGCTGAAACCCATGGTGCCTTATTTCGCTGATAATACAAACGTTCAGTCATTTTGTTTCCTGATAGGGGCCATACAATTGAGCATAGCGCATATCTGGAAATTTTTAAGGAAAATGCCTTCTTTAAAGGCGCTGAGCGACGTAGGCTGGATATGTATTTTATGGGCTGTGTATCTTCTGGCAAAGACGCTGATATTGAACTTTGAATTACCGGGTTTTGGAAAATGGATTTTTATAGCCGGTTCCGCACTTGTTATTTTATTTACAAATCCGGTAAAAAATATTTTTGTCGGCATCGGGACCGGCTTGGGGGATTTTTTATTGAAAGTGGTAAGCAGTTTTGCGGATATAGTGTCTTATATAAGGCTATTTGCAGTAGGACTTGCAGGGGTGGCAATAGCAGATGCGTTTAACCAAATAGCAGGCGGCATAGGCGTGGGCAGTATTTCAAACGTTTTATTGAGCGCGTTTGTGCTTTTCGCAGGCCACACGCTGAATCTTGCAATGGGGATACTTGCTATATTGGTTCACGGGGTAAGGCTGAACGTGCTTGAATTTTCAGGCCATCTGGATATGGAATGGTCAGGCGTTAAATATTCGCCTTTTAAAAGCGTTAAATAAAACAAAGGAGATTGTATGGAGCCGAATACATTAGTTCAGTTTAAGGATATCGGGATAGCAGGCGCAGCGCTTGCTTTTTCAGCAGTTGGTTCTGCAGCAGGCACAGGCGTGGCAGGCATGGCAGCAATAGGGGCGTGGAAAAAATGTTTTGCCCAGAATAAGCCGGCACCGTTTATACTTCTGGCATTTGTGGGAGCCCCGCTTACGCAGACTATATACGGAATGATAGTGATGAATGCTCTTATAGAGGCGAGCAAGAAAGTGCAGAATCTGGGGATATTGAGCGCTTTGGGTATGCTGGCAGGCGTTGCAATAGGTTTTTCAGCGTTGTATCAGGGAAAGGCAGCTGCCTCGGCAAGCGACGCAATGGGCGAGACGGGTAAAGGCTTTGGAAACTACCTGATGGTTCTCGGCATTATAGAAACAGTCGCGATATTTACGATGGTATTCACCCTGATGGCGATAGGGAAGGTGCAATAGAGAGGTCCTTCGACTGCTCCTTATTCAGTCGCAGCCTCAGGATCAAATCCGCCTTCGGCGGATTTGGCGGGGACGACGGGACTCGAACCCGCGACCTATTGATCGACAATCAATTGTTCTATCCAGCTGAACTACGTCCCCTAATGACAAGTAATAAGTATATAGTCTTCGAAGCTAACTGTCAACTGTGAAAAATTTGGTGGGCGATACAGGGCTCGGCGCCCGCCTTCGGCGGGTCGGCCATTCGCTCTGCTTCCGCTACTCCTATTTGTCGTAGCTTCTCCTCGCTTCGCTCGGCGCAGAGCTCTCTTCGAGCCCTACGCTGAAAATTACATTACAAAAACATGGTGGGCGATACAGGGCTCGAACCTGTGAAACCTCTTCGGTGTAAACGAAGCGCTCTGCCAACTGAGCTAATCGCCCTTTAAAGCGCCTTACTAATATACATCACCCGGCCGGCTATATCAAGCACTAAATTTTCCTAAAGCATTGATGCCTAGTATTATAAAAATCTTCTGAAATTTTATAAATTTCCTTTCTAAAAATAAATTATTCTTAGTATTTTTATACATATAATTAGATAATTTAACAGAATCATTCTTTGAATAGATAAGGTTGTAGTATCCTGGGTATTTTGTCATAGAGCCACGGCTCATTTCGGCATAAACACCTAGTTTCTTAGACATATCTTCTAAAAACTGCCTGGAGCTTGATATAAATCTAGTCATAACTACGAAGCTTTTTGTGTTTCTATTTTTACGTTTATAAAATCCATAACTGATACAACCATCCCCATCAAAATAGCCTCTTATAAAATGATTAAAATATTCTTCTGGTATATTTGGGAGTTTTAACCTAGCTTCTTTTTTAGGCATAAAACCCAAATTTAATAAATCTTGATAGATCTCTTTAGACCCTATTTCTAAATAATAAACGTTTTTCCATGTGTTTTTATATTTTTTTCTTAAATAAATTTTATGTTTTGAATCCATAGCATTCCTGACTTTTTCAAGCAGACTATAGTCTGTTGAGACAAATTGTATGTATTTAGAGCCGCCGGAATTTATAAACATACCTCCGTCCGCAGAAAAGTATCCTAATACATAGGCCATCTCTTCAGACCATGCCTTAAAAAAATCAACATTTATCCCGTCTTTTGTCCTCTGTATTCTTTTATCGGGCCCTTTTATCTTTTTATGTTTGATGCCTATTATATAGGGCCAATTCGTTAGATTTTTATTAGTAAACCTGTGGCAGTTTTTACTTGGTATGCCATACTTCTTGAACCACCTTGTTATAGTAGGCCTTGGAATCCCAAGGATCTTGGCTATATCCTTATGCATCATATCCTTTTGCCAATGCATTTCGTACAGGAATCTTTTTAAGCTCATTTTGATTTTCTTTTCCAGCCGCCTAATGCGTCTTAAATGATACTTTTCAGTCATAAATGCCTCTATATATTAGACACATTCTGAAGCGATTTTCTTTCAAAAATTTTTATTTTTTATTTTGAGATAGCGGGTTCGACCCCCGTCGTCCCCGCC
>PCTH01000025.1:18414-21809 GCA_002771475.1 Candidatus Omnitrophica bacterium CG22_combo_CG10-13_8_21_14_all_43_16
CCAGTACTTTTAGCTAACCTTGTTAGCTGTAATAAATTAGGCGTAATTCCTAGTAAAATATGGAATTACGCCTTTTCTATTATCTCCGCCATCTTCACTAATTTCATCAAATTTGTCAAATTCCACTATACATTCACTATACATCTACTATACAACGTCATTGCGAGGCGCGAAGCGCCGAAGCAATCTCTCTTTCAAGTGGAGGCCCTGCCATGAATTACCAATACCTCCACTACGACTTCTTTACCACCTGCCGTAAAAGAAAAATCAATAAAGTTCCCATGCTCTTATTAATCTACCTCCGCGGTCTCTATTCCAGGTTCGGCAATATCTTCACATGGAAAGATAAAGTCATTATTAACGACTTGGGTATTAATCGCAAAATGCTTCAAAGATCTCGCTTGGCTCTGCAGGAGAAAGGCGTAATAGACTTCGTAAGCGGCAAAGGCCAGGAGCCTACTCAATACCTTATATTAGACAGTGTTCTTGCACCCGAGAGAGTGGACAAAAAGCAAACAGGACTGGACAGAAATAAACAGAGGTGTGGACATATTGTCCAGTCCGTATATAAGAGTTATGAAAATAATAAAGATAAAATACCTTTCAAAAGATTTCAAGGCATGTCAGAGCAGGACAGGGAGTTTCTAAAAAATAAAGGACTTCTATAATTGTGTCATTGCGAGCGAAGCGAAGCAATCTTATAAATTATGGATTTTAGATTAAGAACCCTACTATATCCGAAAACATACTTCTGGATAGACGTTTTTCTACTCAAAGAAACCCAAAAAGCTATTTTAATCAAATTTAATGGAAAGAAAGCATGGCTCCCTAAGGCGTGGATTAGAAGAATAAAGCGGAATAAGAACATTCTTCGTCATTGCGGGCGAAGCGAAGCAATCTCTATTAAAATATCCCAGTACCATTGGGAGAAAAAGTTTTATTGAGGTTCAGCCTTAGACTGGTTATCGCTTTGGAGACCGTATATATAGCTAACGCATAAATAAAAAAACATAAAATAATACTTGACATCTCATTAATAAATTGTATAATTTATAGCAGAATGATAACATCATATATAAAATGATTTCATTAAGGAGGACAAAATGAGATACGTTATAGATGTAACGCAGAAGCAGGTAGACTATATTTCGCGACTAGTAAATCTAGGGCGATACTCATCAACGGCACAGTTTATTTTGACGGCTATGGAAAATCAATTGTATATAGAGGAAGGAGATGAGGTCACAAAACTACCTACAAATAAACTTGCAAATGGCAATTCCACAATTCACATTAAAGAATACACAAACAATCCTACAGATTATCCTGGCATAGATGTTGATGTTGTGCCATCACTAACAGATATAAGGAGTAATAAGGTAAAGACGATGTCATATCCACGCTTTGAAGACCTGGCTTGTTCTATCAAGCGAGGTAAGACGCTAAATGAATCCGATGCCTGGTTGTGGGGGCAAGTCAATAGAATATTTCCTATTAAATTAGGTTTGAGAATTTTATTGGCGAGTCTCGGCAAGGAAGAGACCGTTGAACTGGAGTCGTTTCGAACTAAAGCCGGAGAAATAGCTCTCGCGTACGGAAAAATGCTACGAGGTCATGAGCGGCATGAGAAAAAGATCAGAGTCGAGAGAGTGTCTGCAGGCTTACCTATTGATATCAGTGATAATGAATATAGAGAATTAACCATAGCCAAGCTTGGGAAGAATACGCGAGTCGGTGAAATAGATGCCTACCTACAGCAAGAGGAATTTAAAAGTACGAATAGATATAGGGCCCAATTTTTGGCGTCGATGAGAAAAGACGGAAAGCTTGAAGGAGCTATGCCGTATTTACGATTTGTTAGCTTAAAAAAGCATGAGGACGGAAAAGTTTATATCGGCGTAACAAACGCAGGATTAGATTTTGCATGTCTGAAAAATCCAATAATTGATGATAAAAATTTCGATGCAAGTCTTGCAGATAAGGAAAAAGAGTATTATTTAGAGCATGTGTATAAGAACGTAAAAGGAGAACATGCAGCTATTCAATGGTTGCTAAAAAAAATAGAAAGCGGTATAAACAGAAGAGAGCAGATCAATGATCGGCTCAAAGCAGAGCTTAATCCAAAATGGGAAGACTCCGATCTTGTCATTAATACTCAAAGGGCTGGTTTGATGGCAAGGATGTTTGAACTTGGGTTGATCGGCAGAGATAAAGAAGGGGTCTCTGTAGAATATAAGGTAACCACAAACGGCATGCAACTCATAACCAAAAAAGGGAGATAAGCATATGACGGCGCATCGCATAATACCAAGTGCAGATATATCTTCTGCGCGTGCTACTGTTACTAATTGGGAAAATCAGCTCCGGAATATCATCGATGGTTATAAATCTTATACATCCATAAGTCATGCCGTGCAAAAAGATGCCGTGCAGAACGGGTGGGATGCTCGAACGGATAAGCGTCATGGTAAGGGGTGGTCTATGGAATTCGAGCTGATAAAAAGTAAAAGCGGGAACTCTTATTTAACAATTACTGATACTGGAACAACAGGACTAACTGGCAGGGTTCTAACCGCAGCCGAATTGTTAGCGGATTTACCGGCAGAGGAAAGGTGGGGTCGATTTGAAAACGTTGCTTTTACAAAAAACCAGGAAGAAGAGGCTATCGGCGCTAGAGGACGGGGTAAGTTTATCTTCGTTGGCGCATCGAAAGATAAAACGATTCTTTATGATACCGTGAAAGCAGACGGCTCCTATAGATTTGGTTTTCGAACCATTGTGCTTACGGATTCCCCTGTGAATAGCTTCGATGATGATGCTGGTAGAGACAAGTTGGTTCAATATGTTAAGAAAGATTTTGCGCCTATTGATAGGACTGGAACAAGAATAATTATCGTTAATCCTGTCGACGAGCTTGTGGGTGCAATTACATCAGGAGAGTTTTTACGTTATCTGGAGGAGACTTGGTGGGAAATAATCTTGAGATATGACGCAAATATCTGTGTAACTAATAGTGGAGACAAGAAAACTGTTAAAATCCCGCATGATTTTAAGCTACCCGATAGCGACACAAGTTCAATTAAGGTATGGAAAAAAGATAATATTGACATTACTTTTGGTGGCGCCACTCACCGTATTAAACACTTACATTTTGCATGCAATTTACGAAATGAAGTCGCAGAAGATATACGAGGCGTTGCCATACAACGTTCTGGAATGAAAGTATGCGCAATTAACATCCCATATGTGCCACGCAACTTCGCAAATTCATTCTACGGTTACGTTTCATTCGATAGGGACCTGGATTTTGTTATGCAAAAACAAGAGGGCATAGAACATTACAGCTTCGAGTTCAGGAAAGGAGTGGCTTTAGCGGTTAAGCGTAAGCTCGAAGA
>PCTH01000091.1 GCA_002771475.1 Candidatus Omnitrophica bacterium CG22_combo_CG10-13_8_21_14_all_43_16
GGCGAAATTATTTCAGCGCCGAATGGCCCCAGCCCGGCTCAATCAGAAACATACAACTTAAAGATACTCTTTCAGATACTGTCCAGTATAAGAAGATTGGACTTTGGCTATTTCTTCAGGCGTGCCGGAGGCTACTATATTCCCGCCTTCATCCCCTCCTCCAGGCCCCAGGTCTATGATATAATCCGCTGATTTTATAACGTCCAGATTATGCTCTATTATCAAAACGCTGTTCCCTCCCTCTACGAGAGCGTGTAATACCTTGAGCAGCCTGTCTATATCTGCAAAATGCAGGCCTGTGGTAGGCTCATCCAGCATATAAATGGTTTTGCCTGTTCCGATCTTAGTCAGCTCCGCAGCAAGTTTTATCCTTTGCGCTTCTCCGCCTGAAAGCGTTGTAGCAGATTGGCCTAACTCAATATACCCAAGCCCTACCTCGTAAAGCGTTTTCAGTTTTTGATGTATATGCGGGATATTTTTAAAAAGCTCCAGGGCATCCTCAACCGTCATCCCCAGGACATCGGCTATCGATTTTCCTTTATAAAGGACCTGCAGGGTCTCGTGATTATACCTTTTGCCGTCACAAACTTCGCAGGTCACGTAAACATCAGGCAGGAAATGCATTTCTATCTGCTTGATGCCGTCTCCCTGGCACGCCTCGCATCTGCCGCCTTTGACATTGAAACTGAAACGCCCGGGTTTATACCCTCTCATCCTGGACTCAGGAAGCTTTGCGAATATATCTCTTATAAAAGAAAATACCCCTGTGTAAGTTACCGGGTTTGAACGCGGAGTTCTGCCTATGGGCGATTGGTCGACAACAATAACCTTATCCACCCGGTCCGCGCCTTCAATTTCATCATGCGCCCCGGGTTTTTCCTTTGACCTGTAAAGTTTTTTCGCCAGGGCTTTATATAAAATATCATCCACCATGGTACTTTTACCTGAACCAGACACCCCTGTTATGCATACAAAAAGGCCAAGCGGTATCTGTATATCTATATTTTTAAGATTATGCTCTCTTGCATTCCTGATTACAATAGACCTGTTTTTTATTGCCTTGCGCCTTTTCTCAGGCAAAGCTATCTTTAATTCCCCGCGTAAATAACTGCCTGTCAGAGATTCCTTTGAATCCACAATGTCGCCGACAGAGCCTTCTGCTACCACTTTTCCGCCGTGCTTGCCTGCGCCGGGACCAAGATCTATGATATAATCCGCATTTCTTATCGTAGCTTCATCATGCTCAACAACTATCAGCGTATTTCCCAGATCTCTCAGCGCCTTCAGCGTGTCAAGAAGCTTGGCATTGTCTTTTTGATGAAGGCCTATGCTTGGCTCGTCAAGCACATAAAGAACGCCTGTCAGCCCTGCCCCTATCTGAGTTGCCAGCCTTATCCTCTGCGCCTCTCCGCCTGAAAGAGTAGAGCTAATCCTGTCAAGCGTAAGATAATCAAGCCCGACATTAGTCATAAAATTAAGCCTCTCGCGTATTTCTTTTAAAATCTGACGGGCAATCTTCTCCTGCGCCTGGTCGAGTTTTATATCTAAAAAGAATTTTCTTGCGTCTCTGATTGAAAAGTTAGAAACATCGCTGATGGATAAGGCATTTATTTTTATTGAAAGCACTTCAGGTTTTAATCTTTTACCTTTACATTCAGGGCAGGTAGAGATGGTTGTGTATTTATTTATTTCGGCTCTCATGAATTCGCTGTCTGTATCTTTTAATCTTCTCAATAGATTAGGCACAACCCCTTCGAAATAAACACCCCACTCTGCTCTTTTTGAACCATACAGGATAACATCCTTTATTTTTTTAGGGATTTTATTAAAGGGCGTGTCTATATCAAAACCGTATTCCTGCCCAAGTTTTCTTAAAAGCCTTCTGTAGTGAAGCACTATTCTCATGCCGCCTACCCGCCATGGCCTTATTGCCTCTCTTAAAGATTTTGTTTTATCAGGTATGACAAGATCCGGATCTATATCCATTATAGTGCCCAAGCCGTCGCATGAACCACAGGCGCCGTAAGGGCTATTAAAGGAAAACATCCTGGGTTCTATCTCTTCATAATTAACCCCGCAGGTAGGGCACGAATACAGCTCGCTAAACAGCTCCTCTTGGCCGCCTGCGCTTTTTACCGCTATCATCAACCCTTTCCCCGCCTTTAATGCTGTTTCTGCGGAATCCGCAAGCCTTTCCCTTATTCCTTTTTCAATCACAATCCTGTCTACCACGACCTCTATATCATGCTTCTTGAATTTATCCAATTTTATCTTTTCATCCAGGGAAACCACGCTTCCGTCTAACCTTATTCTCACAAATCCCTGTTTTTTTAATTCGCTGAACAGGCTGTGATACTCGCCTTTCCTGCCCCTCACAATAGGAGCAAGTATAATAACGGCTGTCCCGTCCGGATATTTTAAAATCCTGTCCGTTATTTCATCCTGGCTCTGCTGCTTTATTTCCCTCCCGCATTTGTAGCAATAAGGCTTCCCTATCCTTGCGAAGAGAAGCCTGAGATAATCATAAACTTCGGTAGTTGTCCCTACTGTAGAGCGCGGGTTCCCGCCTGCCTTTCTCTGTTCAATAGAAATAGCCGGAGACAGGCCTTCTATGCGTTCCACGTCAGGTTTTTCAAGCTGCTCCAGGAACTGCCTCGCGTAGCTAGGCAGGCTCTCCACATATCTTCGCTGGCCTTCTGCGTATATCGTATCAAACGCAAGAGAGGATTTTCCTGAGCCGCTAAGCCCTGTAATCACCACCAGCTTATTGCTGGGAATCTCTAAATTTATATTCTTGAGGTTATGTTCCTTTGCCCCGAATATTTTTATAAACTTATTTTCCATAAATAGCTTTTTATGATGGGAGCCGCACTCCCATCATATAGTCTGGTCAAGCCAGGTCTTTCATAACCAATGCATAGACATTTGCTGTTTTTATAAGACTGCTTATATAAACAAACTCATCGTCGCTATGCCATTTTTTTCCGCCGCTTGCGCTGTAACCGAGACTAGGTATTCCTTTCCACATGAAATACCGCATATCAGTTGCGCCGGGCATCACGCTGAAATTCGCATATTTGCCTGTTGCAATCTTTACCGCATCAGAAACTACTTTAAAAAACACATCGTCTTTTCCGGATATCGCAGGCTCTTCCTGCGAAATAAATCTTATACTGACCTTTGAATCTTTATGCCTGGCATTAAACTTTTTAATAACAGCCTCTATCTCTTTTTTCGCGGCGCTTATATTTTCTTCAGGTATAAGCCGCCTGTCTATGCTGAATTTTACAGCCCCCGGAACCACATTTACCTTGATCCCGCCCTCTAAAAATCCCCCCATCACAAAAGTCGCACTCTTAGAAACACCGTCCTGCATGTTATGCCTGGTTTTTCTTTTAGAGATTTTATTTTTAAGTTTCCCGAATTCATTCACAAGCATGTTCATTCTTTCAAAGGAATTGACGCCTTTGTGAGGCGTGGAACCGTGGGCTGATTTTCCCAGTATCTCTACCTCAGCCCATAAAACGCCTTTATTACCCATTGAAACGTGATTTCCAGAGCATCCTTCGCTCATCGCATAATCAGCCTTTACAAAACCCATCCCAGCCAGATAGCCAAAGCCTGTCCTTCCGCCTATCTCTTCGTCAGGCGTAAAAGAAAGCTGTATGTTTATCCTAGGCCTTATACCGCACTTCTTTAATGCCTTTATTGCGAACAATACGCTTGCAATATTTCCTTTCATATCTTCTGAGCCGCGGCCATAAATCTTCGTGCCTTTTATTACTGCCGCGAAAGGATCGGTAATCCACTTATCAGTAGCAGGCACCACATCGTAATGAGAATTTATGTGAAATGTTTTTCCTGCGCCTGCATCCAGATCAGCTACCAGGCTTACCCTCTTAGAGCCGTATCTTACGCCGAATTTATTTAAGACATCCTTAGGCGTAACATATTTTTTTGTAGCTAGCCCAAGTTTCCTGCATTCCTTTTCAAGAAAACACACCATCTCTTCATAGTTTTTACCGGGCGGGTTCACTGTAGGAATTTCTATTAACTTTGAAACAATATTAACCGCATATCTCTTATTATTTTTTAAATAATATTCCAGCTTGTTTTGCGCGCCTTTGAGCATTTCTATTTCCCCTCCAGCTTATCCGCTTCATTATATTCCGACTCGGCCTTTTTTAAAAGCCCTTTATGCTCATAGATATTGCCTAGCATTCTATGCGCGCCTGCATTATAAGGGTCCAAAGCCAGATACTTTATAAATTGCCTCATAGATTTTTCTATATAGCCTTTTTCGTAATACACAAGCCCTAGCATATAAGAAGCCTGCCTCAGGTAAGGATTCAGCCCAGCTGATTTTTCAAGCGCCCCGATCCCTTCTTCTTTTTTACCCATGCGCAAATAAGCCGTACCCTTATTGCAATAAAGCTCCGCCGATTCAGGATAATATTTTAAAAGCCCGTCTATGATGCGAAGGGCATCTTTATAGCGTCCGGTATTAATATAAATAGCGCTGAGATTATTGCCGGCTTCTAAAAATTTAGGATTGCGCTCTATGAGTTTTATATAAGTTTCTTCCGCCAGCTTGGCCTCTCCTATCTTTTCGAAAAAACCAGCCACGCTTAAACATTCGTCAGATTTTTCTATTTTCTTTTTGCTAAAATCTATCCTGAATTTTTCTATCGCTTCTTTATTTTCCGGCACATCATGTAAAAACACCGCAGAACTTTCATCGTAATGCACCAGGGCCCACCCTTTATCTTTGTTTAAATTTTTTAATAACCGTTCTGTCCCGCTGAATAAATGCCTGATAAGCGCAATATTAAAATGATATTTTTCCTGAAGGCTTTTCCATTCTCTAGGATAATTTTGAGCCCTCTTATATAACTGATAAAAATCATTTTTATATAATTCTGTCCTCACGTCTATAAACACCCTTTTTTCAGGATAAAATCTATACGCTATATAATGCCCGAAATCAATGCTGTTAAAAATCCTACCCTTTATGTTCCCGCGCTCTAAGAAATCGCAAGCCTTTTTAGGCGTCAAAAGCTCTGTCATCCCGGACTCCGTCTTTCTGAACGCAGACTGTTTTGTAAACTCATAGTATCCGTTTGAAATAAAAAAATATGCCCCGGCTAAAATAACCAACAGGAGCGCCCCGTAATATTTTTTATCGACTATATTTTTAGTAAGGCCTGCCTCGTTTAAATTAATAGCGGCTAGCGGCATGGCCATAAATATAAAGACGGGCATATTCCTTACCGCCGCGTAAGAAGCTGCAAACGAACCCATGAAAATTAAAATATGCTGCATCCTGGCCTTCTTTAGGTTTATTAAAAATGTTATGCTGGACAGGATAGCTAATATCCAGAAAAAAACATACCTCCCGAAGCTGGCACTGGTAGGCATCATTAATTCGCGCACATCCTGCATATAGGCTTTTTGCTGATAGAAAATCCCTATTAATATTTTTATAGGATATATAGCGCCTTTATAAAAATATGGGCTGATGAAGCACGCAAGGCAGGTAAAACCCAATATCAATCCTAATCTTTTAACTTTTTTAAAATCCCTTAAAATAAGGCTTCCGATGCAATACAAAAATATCAGCGCTGGGCCTAAAATGAAATAACCGTGCAGATTTACCCATAATATTTGAAAAATTGGCAGCAGATAAATTTTTTCTTCGCTTTCAAGCGCATAAAAAAACAGGCATAAAAATAAATATGAAAAAATCTCCGGCCTTGCGAATGACCTGTAGCCGAAAGCAAAAATAGAAATTACTATAAAAAAAATAGCATAAACAAGTTTTTTATATTTTCCAAATATGAAAAACAGCGTCATAAGAAAACATAAGGCTATAACGGCTGTCTTGAGTATATTTACGCCCAGCCAGCCAAATTTAGCAAAAATACCGTAAAATATAACCTGGGAAAGCCATTCATGATCCACCCATGGCTGATTTTCCAGCGTATAAGAAAAAATATCCGTTTGCGGGATATTAAAATTTTTTAAAATATATTCGCCTGTTTTAAAATGGCACCACAAATCAGAGTCGACTATGGTGTTTAGCTGAGAGATGACTATAAGCGCAAAAAGCAGGATTAAAACTAGAAGTCGCATTGATTGAATTCTGGATTTCGGAGTCCCGCACCTTTTTTGAAAAGGTGCGGGACGCGAATTAAAAACTTTTATCTTTTTTTCTTTTTCTTTCCGCCGCGAGCCATCTTAGCTCTGGAGATATCTCCGTGTTTATCGATAAAATAAAGATATCCCTTCTGCTTCTTTATTCCGCATTTCATTACTTTTTCCATCCTTAATCACCCCCTCCCTCTTTATGATTTTAGATTAAATTATTTCTTTAAGCTTTGCGATAGCTGAAAAAATCGCCAATTGACTGGTCTTGGGATTATTTTTGGAAGGCATGTTTTCTGTCCTTGTCCACAGCCTGCCAAACTCGCCCTCTATTTCTATCTCATGGGTATTTCTTGTGTATTCAGGGGAAGTGAATATCTTTACGTTTGTTTTGTCCGGGCCGATCCCGCATATGCTCAATGTAACGGCCACGTTTATATTCTGGGGAAAATATTTTATCGCTTCCCCGGCTGTGCCGGAATAAATAAGGGTCTCCTTATCTATTTTTTCTATATCTATATTTTTTTCTTTTAAATACGGAGAGCCCGCGAGGCCTTTCAATGGCTTCCTGGTGGTAAGGGTCACGCTTCTAACCGCGCCTGTCATTGCTGATTTTAATCCATCCAGCCCGCAAACAGCCCCGCTCGGGATATGTATGCTGGAATGCCCTGAATTTATCTTTTCAACAAGGTGCTGCTTTTTTAAAAGCCCGCCCGTGCTCATGATAAGCACGTCTTTTTTTAAGGCATCTGCTTTTTCAGCTACTTCTCCGGAGATATCCCCGGATGCCGCTTCTATTATAATATCGGATTTATTGATTACCTCTTCTATGGACGACGCTACCGACGGTTTCGGCTTTATTCTGCTGGAAAGTGCTTCTGCTTTTCCGGAATCAATATCAGCTACAGCTATTATCTTTAACCTATCACCCAGATTCCTGGATATGTAATCCGCTATCTCGGAACCCATTGCCCCGCAGCCTATTATACCTATCTTTTTTACCATTCTAGTAACCTGCCAGGCTTGCGCCTGGTTTTTCTCCGGAAACATTTAACATGCGTTCCAGGGCTTTATAAGCCTTATCCCTTATGTCGTCGCCTATCCTGATCTCGTGCTCCATCGCCTCAAGAGAATGAGCTACCCATCCAAGCGTGGTCAATTTCATTGTGGGGCATACTAATCTGTCTGTGGGCATGTAGAATTTCTTGTCAGGATTGTCTTTTTTCAACCTGTAAAGCATGCCTGACTCAGTAGCTATAATGAACTCTTTTGATTTAGAGGCCTTGACATACTTAAACATCCCGCCGGTAGAACATATATGGTCGCTTACGCTCAATACGTCAGGATTGCATTCCGGATGCGCCACCACCTCTGCTTCAGGATGGTCTGCCTTGGCCTTTAGAATCTCTTCTTTCGAAACCCTTATATGCGTAGGGCAGAATCCTTCCCACAGGATTATCTTCTTATCCGGCACATTCTGCTGGACGTATCTTCCCAAGTTTTTATCAGGCACGAATATAACTTCTTTGTAGTCTTTGAGGGATTGGACTATCTGGATGGCATTTGAAGACGTGCAGCATATGTCGCTCTCAGCCTTTATTTGAGCGGAAGAATTGACATAGCACACAACTGCGGCGTCGGGATATTCATTTCTTTTTTCTTTTAACCGTTCGACAGTTACCATGTCTGCCATAGGGCAACCCGCCTCTTTCACAGGCAGGAGCACTATCTTATCAGGATTAAGTATAGATGCGCTTTCTGCCATAAAATCCACGCCGCAAAAAACAATAACCTTTGCGTCGGCATTGACCGCAGCCTGGCTGAGCGCCAGAGAATCGCCGCTTATATCCGCTATGTCCTGAACCTCGTCGCGCTGATAATTATGCACTATTATTACAGCGTGCTTTTCTTTCTTAAGCTTCAGGATCTTTTTCTTAAGATTTTCTTTATACTTAAGGTCGTCTTCTTTCTTGTATGGATGAGATGTCATATATATCCTTTAGTCGGTTAACAGCTATTTCTTGCCTGTTATTTTATTCTTATCATTTACAAAAATAACCTTGGGCTTAAACACAACTGTGTCCTTTGCCTCCATCATAGCGTAAGATATCACGAGAATCCTGTCCCCCACCACTGCCCAGCGCGCTGTCCCTCCGTTCATGCAGATAACCCCTGACCCCTTCTTGCCGGATATCACATAAGTTTCCAGCCTCGTTCCGTTATTCAGATTTACTACCTGCACGCGCTCATTCGGTATTATATCCGCTGCGTCCAGAAGATCCTCGTCTATGGTAATGCTGCCCGCGTATTCCAGATTGGCTTCTGTGACTATCGCTCCCTGTATCTTTGATTTATAAACAGTCCTGAACATCATAAAATCAACCCCCTTCAATTTAAAATAACATTATCTATCAATCTCGTATTCCCTACCCGTACAGCTACCGCGACTAATGCTACACCGGAAATTTTTTTAATAGCCTTTAGCTCCTTTGTGTCAACTATAGCTATATAATCTATTTTCGCGGCAGGTTCTTTACTTATAACCTGCTTCATTTTGCTGATTATCTTTCCGGAATTTCTTTCTCCCTGATTAAATAATCTTCTCGCAAGCCTTAAAGCCTTATAAAGCGAGGCAGCCTGGACCCGTTCATCCTCGCCAAGATAAACATTTCTCGAGCTCATGGCCAGCCCATTTTTTCCCCGGACAACAGGCATCACCTTTATGTCCACATCCATGTTCAGGTCTAGTGCCATTTTTTTGATCACGATTGCCTGCTGGCAGTCTTTTTGCCCGAAATATGCGATATCAGGCATTGTGATATTAAAAAGTTTTGTAACCACCGTGGTTACTCCGCGAAAATGGCCCGGCCTGGATATCCCGCATAATTTTTCAGTAATCCCTTCCACGTTTACATGGGTAGAATAACCGTCCGGATACATCTCCCTGGCTTCCGGGACAAAAATTATATCAGCGCCTTCTTTTTCGCAGAGATCCAAATCTTTTTTCAGGTTTCTCGGGTATTTTTTAAAATCTTCCCCGGGCCCGAATTGGGCTGGATTTATGAAAATACTGACAATAACGCAGCCTGTGTCCTTCCTGGCTTTTCTTATGAGGCTTGCATGGCCTTCGTGCAAAAAACCCATAGTGGGAACAAGGCCTATTGTCTTTTTGCGCTTCTTTATCTCGGAAACTTTTTTTGCCAAAGATCTTATACTTCTATATACCCGCATATATCTCTTTTAAAGGTTTCATTACAAATTCCCGTTCGCGCATCCTGGGATGAGGAACCTTGAGCCCTGGTTCATCTATCTTTTTACACCCGTATAAAAGTATGTCCAGATCTATTGTGCGCGGAGCGTCCTTAACCAGCCTCTTGCGGCCTAACTCATTTTCTATCGCCTGTAATCTTGCGAGCAGCTCCCTCGGTTCAAGTTCTGTTTCCAGCTCCAGAGCGCCGTTAAGGTATTTGCCCTGCCTCGGCCCTCCCACAGGATCTGTTTCGTAAATATTGGATACCCTTTTCACCTCAATGCCTTTTATCGCCTTTAATTTCTCAATCGCGCTTTCTATATGTTTTTTCCTGTCCCCCAGATTAGAGCCTATACCTATATAACAAAGCATATTTAAAGGACTTTTTCCAGCCTCTGGACCGCTTCCTCTATCCTTTCTTTGGAAACAGTAAGCGCAAACCTCACATAACCTTCGCCGCTTTCTCCGAATCCTATGCCCGGGGTTATTATAATATCCGCTTTATCGAGGACTAGCCTTGCGAAATCAATGGAAGATTTATGTTTTTTCGGAAGCCTTGCCCATGCATAAAAAGTGGCTTTTGGTTTGGCTATAACCCAGCCGAGCTTATTTAAACCATCCACCAGGGCATCTCTTCTCTCCTGGTATACTTTATTCATCCTCCCGAGATGTTTATCTGCTATATCCAGCGCTGTCACGCCCGCCATCTGGACCGCGTTAAATACGCCCGAGTCTATATTGGATTTTACCTTTGCCAGGCCTTTTATGATTTTTTCATTGCCGCACGCAAACCCCACCCGCCACCCTGTCATGTTGCATGTTTTTGAAAGTGAGTGAAATTCCGCTCCCATCTCTTTTCCGCCTTCTACTTTTAAAAAACTTGCGGGCCTGAAGTTATCAAACGACACCTCAGAATACGCAGCGTCGCTGGCTACGATAAGGTTATATTTTTTCGCAAAGATAGCCACGTCTTCGAAAAAACCTTTTTCACAGACAGCTGCCGTGGGATTGTTCGGATAGTTTATATAAATTATTTTCGCTTTTTTAAGAGCTTTATTTTCTATTCTTTTTAAATCCGGCAGAAAATTATTTTCCTCTATTAGGGGCATTAAATAAGGCATGCCTCCTGCCAGGATAGTGCCGCCTTTATACGGAGGATAACACGGGTCGGGAATCAATGACACGTCTCCGGGATTTATAAACACGAGCGGCAGATGGCTTATGCCCTCTTTTGAACCGATAAGAGGGAGTATCTCTTTTTCAGGATCCAGAATAACCCCGAATCTTTCCCTGTACCACCCTGCGATCCTCTCCCTGAAAACAGAGCTTCCCTGATCCAGGGGATAATGATGGTTTTTAGAATCCTGGGCTGCTTTATAAAGAGAGTCCACTATCTCTTTTGGCGTAGGTTCATCAGGATCCCCTATGCCAAGGTCTATGATATCGCGGCCTTCAGCACGCGCCTTTCTTTTTGCCTTGTCTATCTCAACAAATAAATAAGGCGGTAATTTTTTTAACCTCTCGGTAAATTCAAACTCCATCTTTTGCTATCCTCCAATAACATCCGCCATTGTATAAAGCCCTGGCTTTTTGCCTGCTAAAAACCTTGCCGCATCCAGCGCGCCTTTTGCAAATGCATCCCTGGAATGGGCCCTGTGCGTCAATTCTATCCTTTCTGCCTTGCCTGCGAATATAACGGTATGGTCTCCTACTATATCCCCTAATCTTATAGAATGGATAGGAGGGGTTTTGCCTTTTAGTTTGGAAATAGCTTCGCCCAACCGTTTAGCTGTCCCGCTCGGAGCATCTTTTTTCTGATCATGATGCGACTCTACTATCTCTGCCTCGTAATCCTCTCCCAGGGCTCTGGCAACTTCTTCTGTGATTTTAAACATCAGATTAGCGCCTACGCTCATGTTTGGAGAAAAAACAACCGGTATTTTTTTGGAGGCATCTTCAATCTTTCCAACCTCATCTTTGGTAAATCCCGTAGTCCCTATTACCATGGCTTTTTTATTCTTAACCGCTGTTTCCAGGTGCTCCAATGTAGCCGGGGGCGCTGTAAATTCTATCAAAATATCGCAAGTCCCGACTATTTTATTAAAATCAGACTCCACCTTTTTCCCTGTTTTTCCGGCAGAAATAATCTCTCCTATGTCTTTTCCTACCGCCGGGCTGGAAGAAGCCTCAATAGCCCCTGTTATTTCAAAATTTTTATCCTGGCTGGCAAGCGCCCCGATCCTGGCGCCCATCCTGCCCGATATCCCGCTTATAATAATCCTTACCATTATATCTTCTCCTTTTAGAGTAAACCGTAATCCTTGAGCGCTTTTTTAAGTTTTTCTAAATTTGCCTCAGCCATCGAGCATAAAGGGAGCCTAAGCCCCGGCTCTATCATGCCCATAAGGCTCATTGCCGTCTTGACAGGTATTGGATTAGTTTCCAAAAATACCGCTTTTACCAGGGGCAGAAGTTTATAATGCAATTTTCTTGCGCCTTCCAGATCTCCTTTTTTGAATTTCGCCGTCATATCCGACACATCTTTGGGCGCGATATTATTTACGACTGATATAACGCCTGTCCCGCCTATTGCCATTAAAGGCAGGGTAAGCCCGTCATCCCCTGATATGAGATCAAATTTTTCTCCGCACAGATAGCGTATCCTGGCCATCTGTTCCAGATTTCCGCTTGATTCTTTCACTCCGGCTATATTTCTTACCTTGCTTATCCTGGCCATTGTCTCAGGCTCTATATTCACGCCTGTCCTTGAAGCGATATTATAAACGATCATGGGAAGATCGACCCCTTCCGCTATTGTCTTAAAATGCAGGTAAAGCCCCTCCTGCGTAGGTTTATTGTAATAAGGAGAGACCTGCAGCGACGCGTCTGCGCCTGCTTTTTTTGCGTGTTCCGTAAGCATCAAGGCTTCCTGGGTGCTGTTTGAGCCTGTTCCCGCAATAACCTTTACCTTCTTATTGGCGGCTTCTATGACAATCTCTATGACCCTGTCGTGCTCTTCATAAGAAAGCGTCGCGGATTCGCCTGTTGTGCCGCATGGTACGATGCCGCTTGTCCCGTTTTTTATATGAAACTCCACGAGTTCCGCTAATTTTTTCTCATCTACTTTGCCTTTTTTAAAAGGAGTTACCAGTGCCGTCATTGCGCCTTCAAACATAAATACCCCCTTGGAATACGATTTTAGCTTCGCCTTCCAGATAAACATTCTTGATTTTATTCTTTATATTATCGAATTCCACTTTTAAGACCCCGCCTTTTGTATGTACATTTACCTTGAGCCCTGAGCCTTGAGCCTTGAGCGTGCTTATTATCGCCGACGCCACAGACCCTGTTCCGCACGCGAGGGTCTCTCCTTCCACGCCTCTCTCATAAGTACGTATCTTTATATTTCTGTCATCTACTATCTCTACAAAATTTACATTAGACCCTTTTGGCTTAAATTCATCGTGATATCTTATCCCGGAACCTATAGAATCCACGTCTATCTTATCAAGGCCTTCTACGAAAACTACTGTATGAGGCACGCCTGTATTTATAAAATTGGCTTTTATTTCCCTGCCGTTCACATTTATAGGAAAATTTACTTTTAAACCCCCGGGCTCTTCCATCCCTATTTTAACCCTGTCTTTGGCGGTTATCTCGCCGCCGTATATTCCCGCTATTGTTTCCACTTTCACTTTTCTTTTCATTCCTTTAAACAAGACAGCGCACCTCAGTCCATTGCCGCACATCTCTGCTTCGCTTCCATCCGCGTTGAATATGCGCATCCTGAAATCAGCTGTCTTTGATTTCTCCAGTACCAGCATCCCGTCAGCGCCGATTCCGGCCTTTCTGTCGCACAGTCTTTTTGCAAGCGCGCTCAGGCCCTTGAAACCTGCGCCGATTACCACGAAATCATTCCCTGCCCCGGCCATTTTTGTGAAATTCAATTTTTCCATAGTTGAAATTATAGTTCGGCGCGGATTAAATCTTCGTATGTTTCCCTGCGCCTTATAAGTTTTACTTTAGATCCATCCACCATGACTCCGCTGGCCCGCAGCCTGGAGTTATAATTACTGGCCATGCTGGAACCATACGCCCCTATACCCATGACGCTCAATAAATCTCCTTCTTTTAGGCCGACAAACTTTCTATCCTTGCCTAAGAAATCTCCGCTTTCGCATATAGGCCCCACTACGTCAAAAACCCTGACGTCTTTTGAATTTAAATAGGAATGAGACCTTACCGGCAATATCTCATGATATGCCCCATAAAGACTAGGCCTTATAAGATCATTCATGCCGGCATCCACTATTGCAAAATTTTTGCTGGGAGTTTCTTTTATATATTGGACTCTTGTTACCATAACACCGGCATTGCCTACAATAAATCTGCCGGGTTCCATAATAATATTTGCTTTTATTTTTTTAAGGATTGGCAGAATCGCGCTTGCGTACTCCTTGGCAGTCTGCGGCCTTTCTTTGGAATAAATTATCCCAAGCCCTCCGCCTATATTAAGCCATCTTATTTCTGCGCCATGAGTTTCCAGGTATTTTATAAAACCTACAACCCTTTTCATAGCCTTGATAAAAGGCTCAGAGTCTACTATCTGCGAACCGATATGCATATGGATGCCGGATATGTTAAGATTTTTATATCTCGCTCTTTCCAGAAATATTTTCCCGGCAGTTTCAAAATCTATCCCGAATTTATTTTCGCCATGGCCTGTAGTTATGTATTTATGAGTTTTTGCTTTTACATCCGGATTAATGCGAATCGCTACTTTTTGCTGCGTCCCAAGCGTTCCGGCTACTTTATTTATCAGCCTAAGCTCCGGGATTGATTCAACATTAAAGAAGGATATACGGCGTTTTATTGCCGTCTCTATTTCTTTTTCGGTTTTACCTACTCCTGCGTATACTATTTTTTTAGGGGATACCCCTGCTTTCAGGGCTCTATAAAGCTCTCCCCCTGAGACGATATCCAGGCCTGCGCCTTCTTTTACAAGGGCTTTGCAGATACTGAGATTTGAATTAGCCTTCATTGAATAACATATTAATGGACTAATCGACCCAAAGGCCTCTTTTATTTTTCTGTAATGGCTTATCAGGGTATTCCGGCTATAGACATAAAGCGGCGTGCCGTATTTTTCTGCCAGCTTTTCTATGCTTACAGCCTCGCAATAAAGATTATTATGTTTGTAATTAAAGTCATGCATGTTTCAATTGTTTCCTTACCTGTTTTTGGCTTGTGCCGCCGAAAGAGTTTTTCAGGCTGACTGACTCCTTAGCGTCCAAAAGGGCGTAAACATCTTTATTAAATTTTGAACTGAAAAACCTGTACTCCCTCAATGAAATCTCGGATAATTTCAATTTCCTTTGAAGGCCGTACGCCACGATCTTGCCTGCGATATCATGGCTTACCTTAAGGGGTATGCCTTTTTTTACAAGATACTCCATTATGTCTGTAGCGTAAATAGACTCGTCCTGTAAAAGCTCGGCTGCCCTGTCTTTATTGACCTTTAAGCTCTTAAAAAGAGCCGTTAAAACTTCCAGGGAGCTTTCTATGATTTCTATCGACTTAAACAAAGGCTCTTTGTCCAGCTGCATGTCCCTATTGTATGCAAGCGGAAGGCCTTTCATAATAGTCGCTACTTCCACCAGGCTTCCATAAAGAGAGCCGCATTTACCCCTTACGAGTTCCAGCACGTCCGGATTTTTCTTCTGCGGCATCATGCTGGATCCGGTGCAGAATTCATCGCCTATATCCAGGATTCCGAAACCCTGCGAATTCAGTATAATAAAATCCTCCGACATCCTGGAAAGGTGCATCCCCAGGATTGCCAGGCCTGATATAATTTCTATGACAAAGTCCCTGTCGCTCACAGCGTCCATGCTGTTAGATGAAACCTTTGAAAATCCCAGCTCTTTAGCCGTAAAATTCCTGTCTATAGCTAAACTTGTTCCGCTTATCGCGCATGAACCGAGAGGCAGGACATCCAGCCTTTTCTTGCAATCGTTAAGCCTGTCTATATCCCTCCCGAGCATCTCGCAATAAGCCAGCATCTGATGGCTCAGCAGTACCGGCTGGGCATTTTGAAGATGCGTAAAACCAGGCACGATTACATCTATATTTTTTTTTGCAAAACCCTTTATAGAACCTTTTAGCCCTTTTAAAAACGCGGCTATAGAGTCTATTTCTTTTTTGCAATACATCCTTGTGGCTAAAGACACCTGGTCATTCCTGCTCCTTGCGGTATGAAGCATCCCGCCAGAGTTACCTATTTTTTTATCCAGCGCATTCTGTATCACGGTATGGATGTCCTCGGCGTTCGAGTCTATCTTGAACGAGCCTTTTTTAATCCGGCTTAAAATAAAATTCAGGCCTGAAACAATTTTAGCGGCGTCCTTTTTCGGTATAACATTGCACTTCGAGAGCATTTTAGCGTGCGCGATGCTGCCCACGCAGTCGTATTCAGCTAATTTTTTATCAAACTGAATTGACTTCGTAAACTTCTCCACTAGAGGATTTGTCTTTTTATTAAACCTTCCGCCCCACATATTAGCCATATTAAGCTCCCTTTTTATACGGCATTCCCCATACCTTAATAAATCCCTCAGCTATAGACCTGTCAAACTTATCGCCTTTTTCGTACGTAGCCATTTCCTTATTATATAATGAATACGGCGATTTCCTCGAGACAACGCTCGCGACGCCTTTTAATAATTTCACTTTTACAGTGCCCGTGACATGTTTCTGGGTATCGTTTATAAACGCGTCCAGTGCCTTTTTTAAAGGCGTGAACCATAAGCCGTAATAAATAAGCTCTGCGTATTTTAAAGCGATTATTTCTTTAAAATGCATAAGTTCCCTGTCCAGCACAAGGCTTTCCAGGTCTTTATGGGCATGATACAGGATCCACGCGCCGGGCGCCTCGTAAATCTCCCTTGATTTTATTCCCACGAGCCTGTTTTCCACGAGGTCTGTCCTTCCTATCCCGTTTTTTCCGCCCATCTCGTTTAATTTCAATACCAGTTCAACCGGCTTGTATTTTTTACCGTTAAGCTTCACAGGGACGCCTTTTTCAAATTCTATCTCCGCATACCCCGGCTTCGAAGGCGCTTTATTAGGATCTATCGTCATATGGTACGCTTCTTCAGGCGGCTCGTTCCACGGATCTTCCAGGATGCCGCATTCTATAGACATGCCCCAGATATTTTTATCCAGGCTGTAAGGGCTTTTCTTCGTGGTATCAATTTGTATATTATTTTCCTTGGCGTACTCTATTTCTTCTTCCCTGGAGTACATGTGCCACTCCCTCAGGGGCGCGATTATCTTTAGTTCTGGCGCAAGCGCCATGACCGTGACCTCAAACCTGACCTGGTCATTGCCTTTTCCTGTGCAGCCGTGAGCGATAGAATCAGCTTTTTCTTTTTTCGCGGCCTCTACAAGGCCTTTTGCGATGATAGGCCTGGAAAGCGCGGTCGCAAGAAGGTATTTTGATTCATAAACAGCTCCTGATTTTAAAGACATAAATACAAAATCCTTTGCGAATTCTTCTTTAAGGTCTTCTATTATGACTTTTTTAGCGCCCGCTGCGATTGCCCTTTTCTTTAGCTTTTCGTAGTCGCCTCCCTGGCCCACGTCAGCCATGTAGCAGATCACATCATAGCCTTTATCGCTGAGCCAGGTCACTGCGACAGATGTATCCAGCCCGCCTGAATACGCTAATACTACTTTTTTGTTCATAATTACTCCTTCAGCAATTACGTCATTGCGAGGAGCAAAGCGACGAAGCAATCTTATAAGATTGCTTCGCTTCGCTCGCAATGACATTTTATCATTTTAACAATTTTACTAATATCGCTTTTTGCACGTGAAGCCTGTTTTCCGCCTGATCCAGCACCATGGACTGAGGCCCGTCCATGACTTCATCCGTAATCTCCTGGCCCCTGTGTGCAGGCAGGCAATGCAGCACTATAGCGTCTTTATTCGCAAGCTTCACAAGTTCTGAATTTATCTGATATTTCCTGAATACCTTGAGCCTTTTCCTGTATTCTTTTTCCTGCCCCATGCTGGTCCACACGTCTGTGTAAATAACATCCGCGCCTTTCACAGCATCGCCGGGCGCATTGAATATTCTTGCAGCGTTTGAGACGTCTTTTAATACATCCTTATCCGGCTCATACCCTTTAGGACACGCGGCATTGATCTTTATGCCCATCTTATGACAGAGATATAAAAGCGAGTTCAGGACATTGTTCCCGTCTCCGATATATGCCACTGTAATCTCGTCCAGGCCTTTTTTCTCCTTTATAGTGAATAAATCGCTCAGCGCCTGGCAGGGATGCTGATAATCAGTAAGCCCGTTTATTACTGGTATCGAGGAATATTTCGCGAGCTCCACCACTGTCTTATGCGAAAACGTCCTCGCGACAATGCCTTTTAAATACCTGGAAAGCACCTTCGCCACATCCTTGGGAGATTCGCGCTTTCCGAGATCTATCTCATATGAGCCTAGATATATCGCGCGGCCTCCGAGCTCTGTTATTCCCACTTCAAAAGAAACCCTGGTCCTGTTGGATGGCTTTTCAAATATAAGCCCGAGGGTCTTTCCTTTAAGCGGTTCTCCAAACCCCTGCCTCTTTTCCTTTAATTCCTCCGCAAGCTTGAATATCTCGTTTATTTCTCCGACGTTCAGATCATTGATCGTCAA